>NZ_WJEB01000035.1:0-79201 GCF_010994085.1 Gracilibacillus saliphilus
TGGGAGTCTTCTCGCCTATTGCTGATAAAGTGGAGAAACTGAATTTGGAGAGCACATTCGAATGTCAAGTGTTGATTGTTTGATTATTGATTAACATAATGACTAACGTAAAGTAATCTTCCTTATTAGCCAACCCTGAAATGATTATTAACATCAAAAACGAAGCCCTGTTCAAGCTTCGTTTTTTTATACCTATACCTCAATATGTCACTCAAATACCCGCGACCGAATCAAAAACCGCTTCCCTTCTGGATTTTCCAGAGAAAACATACCCCCTCTACCTTCCACTACATCAATAATCAGTTGGGTATGCTTCCAGTATTCGTATTGATCTTTCGACATATAGAAAGGGTTATCATATACATAACCTAATAAAATATCGGAGTCTCCTACTCGAAATTCTCCTCTTGGATAGCACATCGGCGAGCTTCCATCACAGCAACCACCAGACTGATGGAACATTAATGGTCCATGCTTCGCTTGTAGCAGATCCATTAACGCCATTGCCTCATCTGTTGCTAAGACTTTTTCTTGTTGTACCATGCACCCGCCTCCTTTTTTTAGAATTAGAAAAATCCTTTTGGTGTCTTACTATAACTTACGAGCAAGTTCTTCGTTTGTTGATAATGAGATAACATCATCAGATGATTTTCTCTTCCGATTCCTGATTTTTTATAACCACCAAAAGCAGCGTGGGCAGGGTAATCATGATACGTATTCGTCCATACACGCCCCGCCTGAATACTTCGGCCGAACCTGTATGCCTTATGGAAATCTCTTGTCCAAACACCTGCACCTAATCCATATAACGTGTCATTTGCAATATCCAATACTTCTTCATCATCTTTAAATGTGGAAACAGCAAGGACCGGACCAAATATTTCTTCTTGGAAAATTCTCATCTTATTATGACCCTTGAAAATAGTTGGCTTGACGTAGAAGCCTTTGGAGAGCTCTCCTGCTAATTGATTTCGTTCACCACCAACCAGCACCTCTGCTCCCTCTTGCTTGCCGATATCTAAGTAAGACGAAATCTTTTCCATCTGTTCTGTAGATGCTTGAGCACCCATCATCGTTTCCGTGTCTAATGGATGACCAATTTTAATTGCTTTCACACGTTCTACAGCTCGCTCGATAAACGCATCATAAATATCTTCATGTATTAACGCACGAGACGGACAGGTACAAACTTCTCCTTGATTTAAAGCAAACATTACCATACCTTCAATGGCTTTATCTAAAAAGTCATCGTCATAGGACATGACATCTTTAAAGAAAATATTTGGCGATTTCCCTCCTAGCTCTAATGTGACTGGAATAATATTCTCAGAGGCATATTGCATAATGAGACGCCCTGTTGTGGTTTCACCAGTAAAGGCTATTTTGGCAATACGACTGCTTGAAGCTAACGGTTTACCCGCTTCTAAACCAAATCCATTTACAACGTTGAGTACCCCTGGTGGAAGTAAATCATGAATTAGTTCTAGCAAGACATGAATCGATGCTGGCGTTTGCTCTGCAGGCTTAATAACAACCGTATTTCCTGCAGCTAGGGCTGGGGCAAGTTTCCATGTTGCCATTAATATTGGGAAGTTCCAAGGAATGATTTGTCCAACAACACCAAGTGGTTCATGGAAGTGATAAGCGACTGTATCCTCATCAAGTTGACTAATCGATCCTTCTTGTGCTCGTATCGTTGCTGCAAAATATCGGAAATGGTCAACAGCTAATGGTAAATCTGCAGCTAACGTTTCTCGTACCGCTTTTCCATTATCCCAAGATTCTGCGACAGCTAGCATTTCCAAGTTTTCTTCTATGCGATCCGCTATTTTATTTAACATATTCGCGCGCTCTGCTGGAGATGTTTTCCCCCACGTTGGTGCAGCCTCGTGGGCCGCATCTAGTGCCAGCTCTACATCCTCAGCAGTAGAACGAGCTATTTCACAAAATACTTCACCTGTTACAGGTGTCACGTTTTCAAAATATTGTCCTTTTACTGGCGGAGTCCACTCACCGCCAATATAGTTGTCGTATTTTTCTTTGAAGTTCACTACGGAACCTGGTTGGTTTGGTGTTTCATATTTCATACTTATTCCTCCCCATTTTTAACAATACTTAAAGTAGGTTCATCCATTTGGACAACACCTATTTACAATATATTGATTGATGAGGGGAAATATGACTAACGTTAGAAGAGGTTAATTTTGAAGAAATCTATTACTATATTCATCCAATAATATTCACGTTTTTTACAAAAATTTATTTATCGCTTCCTCATATTATCGGGAGTGTTTATCAAAGGTACATCTTTAACTATTGCAATTAAATACTTACGAAATATTGTGAGAATGAATTATGGAAAGAGCCAACTCTTCATAGAGTTGGCGATAAGAGGAGTGTCAGTTTATCTATAGGGGCTTAAAAAATATCAAGCTGTATGAGTAATGCTAACAGAATTTGCACTAGGACTTGTAAAGAAATGGCTACATCCGTGTCAGTAGTGGTTACACTTACATTCTCTGACCCTTCTATTAAGATTCTTTGTCTATTCACTTGGTCAATTTCTGCGCGTTGGAGCAACTCCTGTGTAACTAGCTCTGCTCGATTGCTATCTGCTATCGTAATGTTAACAACAAGCGCAATTGCAACCTGGAGGGCTGCTTGAAGAGAAACAGCTATTTGCGTATCAGTAGTTGTAACATCCACACCACAAGAATCTCTTACTTCGATTACTTCAAAGGATCCTTGAAAAATGTCAGCATCCTGAGTCGCATTATTTTGAATAGCCGCATTACTGTTCCTACTGTTATTGCTATTGGAACGACAGCCATAAAATTCTTCGAGCACTTTCCGTCTTCTTTTTTTACTCATTATTCACCACTCTCCTTTTTATTCACTTTTTTCATTAATTGTCGTATTGGACTTTCTACGGAGTCTAATTCTTTTTTTACATTCTCTGGTTTGTTTTTAGCAGTAAAATCGCCTACTAGTGATTCTAGATTTTCAGCAATATTTCTTAATTCTTGTTTTTGTTCCTCTGACAATTCGTTTGTGATAGATTCCTCATTGGTTATTTTGTGTTTATTTAGCACACTTGCAACAGTCACTCCTGCTATGCTCTTTGATAACTCTTTTAATTCTTGGTTCATTTCTTTCAACTTCTTCTCCCCCTCCCTTCAGTACCTGTCACTATTAATATATTGATAACGATACTAACAGATTGGACTTGTTCCTAATCTACTTTAAAAAAGGTAGATGTCTTAATATATATGTCTCTACTATGGTACAGAATGTCCAATAGAAAAAGCCTATCATTGAAAGGTTGGCACGAATAGACTAATCATTTTGAAATTGCTGTGCTACCGATTAATGGAAAGGGGATATAGAAAATACTTAAAGCGCTACATAGATTATCTCACAACAATCGCTACAGCTTAGGAATGCAAAAAAGGAGTGAGACACAGAACGCCTTCAACACTTTTATTATAGTCCTTTTGAGGGTGTAGCGATCAACGAATTTAATAAGCAGGGATAAATAATGAGGCAGTATAAGTGCTGGTTTTGGTGCCCAAGAGAGTAATTAAAATTTCGGCATAACCAAAGAAGATAAAAGGGCGATACAAAAAGCTTACTATGAGTGGGGGTTGGCAAGCTATTTGGAAGAGTACACTTTGACACCTGTAATGTGACGATACTCTATACGGAAGCAGGGACATAGCTAGTCAAACAGCCATTTTAGGGTTTAATTAGTCCTTATCACCTTTTTTGGTGATAAGGACTTACATTTGGATAGGAGTGTCCATTGCGCAAATATCTATAGCGTAATTTTCACTTCTGTTCCATCTTTCGCTTTCACATTGACAAGTTCTGTTCCTTTCAATTCTTTGCACGTTTTATACACTTGTTTTAGCGCTTTGAAATCCATCTGGTTAATAATCTCTTCTGCATTATCTACACGTTTTAGTAACTTTTTTAAAACGCGTTTTGAGACGAATATCCTCAAAAGACTATTAGGGAAGAAGATACGTATTGGGAACTTCAACTCATTTGTAACAACTTTTATTTTCATGGCTTCACTCAATCACTATTTTTACTATTTCACCATTTGCACTATCCACATCCACAATAGGTCCCTCCACATTATTTGAGATGGCATCCAGAATTAAGTTGATATCGGCTCCACCTAAATGCTCTTGGACAGCGGGAATATTTTCAATCGCACCATGTAACGATTTCACTAATTTTAATGGTAAATTAACATTAACTTTATCACCATCAGAATCCACGATGATTTTTAAGCTTTTAGACATGTAACTGTCGCTCCCTACTGCAGATGGGGCTGCTTCTTCTTTTAACGTTGATATAATCTCTGCTGCCTCACTATTACTCAACTTACCTTCTTGAACAAGTTCCAACACTTTCATAATTTCGTTTTCCAATTTGTCCACTCCTTATTTAATTTTTTGTTTTGGTCTACCCATTCAAAAACATCATCTAAAAGAAGGATCTCGTCTTTCGTCGTCATCATTACTAATTAATTATGCTTTTTTTACCTCTCGACAAATCATTTTTCTTTTTGTTAAAATACAAATACGAATATTTTTTCTTGCCTTCACTTTTTGGAGTGAAGGTTTTTTTATTTTTTCTTTAACAGCTTAATGGCTTCTTCTGCACTTAGTTCTCCATTGCTTAACCTATCAATAACATCCTTCTTCTCATCTTCTTTTGCCTGCTTCACCTTATACGGATCGCCCAATTCAGAAATGATTTCTTCCAACTTATTTCGTACAGTCGGATAAGAAATATCGAGAACTTTCTCAACTTCTTTAATGCTTCCGCGGCACAAAATAAAAGTCTCGATAAACTCCAACTGTTCTTTCTTTAATGAAAGTAACTTTGGAAACTCAAAGGTGTTTTCAATAGTTGTATGACAATGTCCACACGTTAGTTTCGTTACATTTAACCCCTCCCCACAAACTGGGCAAGCTGTAATAACTGGTAATCCCACTTTTTCACCTCCTTTACATTAAGTATACGATTACACTTATAAAAAATCAATTAATAAATTAATATATTTAATTTTAATATTAATTTAATCAATATAAAAATTGAATTTATTTATTTTCAAGGGGAATTTGGATGGAATAGGTTATTACTTGGATAATTTAAGGTATTGAGGAATGAGCAGCTATAACAAACGATATTATTTATGTAACGTAACAGGGAAATTATGTTAACATAGATAAATAAAACTTTATAGAGGGGGAAATTCTTTGATGAGAAAAGAGAATAGTAAAGCTTTATTAACTATATTTATTTTTGTATTTATTATACTGCTAGCAGCATGCGAAAATTCATCTGCCAAATCGGATAATGATGGGAACAACCAATCACCCGATCATACTTCAGATGAAGAAATCCATGACTCTAGTGAGGAAGATGCAACAGAAACCGTCTCGAATAAGGAGGAGATGAATACTAACGAGGAAACAGAAAAGACTTCGGATCAACTACCAGAAGAAAAGGAAGAAACAACAGCTAATGATACAACTACCAATCAAAAAGAAACGTACTTGAACAAATTGAACGAGACAAATGAAAAAACGGAAAATATGGAAGCAAAAGACAGTTCTACATATGCTTTAAAGGATGTAGCTCATAATCAATATGAGGCATGGGATGATTTATTAAACGAGATCTATGGTGTTTTAGAAGCGCAATTATCTGCTGAAGAGATGAGCAAATTGAGAGAAGAGCAACGGGACTGGATCACACATAGAGATGAAACGGCAAAAGAAGCATCACTAGAATATGAAGGTGGTACAATGGAACAATTAGAGTATGTAACAGTTCTTGCAAACGAAACAAAAGAAAGATGTTATGAGTTAGTGGAAGTATATATAAACTAGCTATTGGTGAACATAGAATATTTTCATAGTTCCATAATCTAAGCATGGGATTGCCATCTAAATACGAAAGGGAGCATAACATTTTTGAAACGGAACAAGCTCTTTTTAATTATTATTGGCCTAGTTTGCAAGTATTTTAGTAGCTATGACGATTAATGCATGGTACGGAATTGGGATAGGAATGTTAGCTGCAGGAATATTTGGTTGTTCTGTAGTAGTTATCTTATTCGTCTTTATTTTTAAACGAATTGTAAGGTGAAAATATAACCCTTGCTCTGGTGACATCACCTCCTTTCTTGGTAATTCGTTTTATCCTTCGCCATTCCAATTAAAGGTCAACCACGGAAAAGAGACGACTTTCATCCAAGGAATGAAAAGTCGTCTCTTTTATTGAAATATGTTTTATAAAGCGGTCTTTCAAAAGATAACCGTTTTTTAACAGCTAAGAACAAGCTCGTTGTGTTAAAAGCTACTAACTTGGTCACTTTCCCCACTATTCTTATCTGATTGCCCTTTTATAACAATTGAAAGAACATAGATCAGGAGAAATATACCATACACAATGGTTGCTACACCATATACTGCTTGATAAGAGCTAACAGTAGCCAATAATCCTAATACAAAGGAGCCTCCCCCAATACCTAAATCAAAGAAGTTAAAGAAGGAAGCCATCGCACTTTCATGTTCGTGTTCGTCTACCAAGTTCATACACCATGTTTGAATAGCTGGGAAGATAGAACCAAATCCAAATCCATAAAAGATAGCTGCTATGAAGAAGGTGCTATCACTAACTGCTACATAAAGTAGAATCAACCCTATAATAGAGAGAATTGATCCAGGTATAAGAATAACCGACGGTCCATAAATATCAAATAGCCTTCCTGATATTAGTCGAATGACGAGACTAGCTGCTGCGATTAATAAGAAAAACAAACCTACTTTATCAAAATTCTTTTCTATCGCATACAAAGAAAAGAAAGACATAATTCCTCCCGCTGCAATACCAATTAAAAATACGAGCATTGCTGGAAACAGCACTTTCTTCTCCCATAGTTTAAATTTTATATTTTCTCTTTTATCTAACTCTTTGCTATTAGGTCCTCTTTTTATAAAAACTGCCATGATAACAGCTAGTAACATAATAGCCATTCCTCCAAGGAATAATCGCTGGAAGTCATATAATTCTAATGTCATCATTCCAATCATCGGACCTACAGAGATCGCTATTGTTTCCCCAGCCCCGAAGTAACCAATCCCCTCACCTCGTCGATCACTAGGAATGATTTCAGCTGCAACGGTAGTAAAGTAAGTAGTGGCTAACCCAAATCCAGCTCCGTGAATGAGTCGAAATAGTAATAACATGGTGATATTAGTTGATAAATAATAGGCTCCTGTAGACAGGGCTATGATTAATGTACCTAAAATTAAAAGCAGTTTTTTATCAAATTTCGTTGCTAGGATCCCAGCAAATGGACGAATAAAAATAGCAGATAACATAAAAACACCTGTTACTAAACCAACTTGGCTCGCTTCTCCTCCTATAGCTGTTACAAATAAAGGAAGCGTAGGTAATAGCATTTCAAAAATCATAAATACTAAAGCATTGGAAATTACTACAAAAATGAACGACAGTGACCACATCTTATTATTAACATGAGTCATACTTTCTCACACCTCTATTTTATTATTTTGTTGTAATCAAAAAAAGAAGTCTTCTTTTCAATTAGCAACAAAAATAATAAACCTTCCCGTAAGGGGAAGGTCAATAGTTAATGGGAATTTGTATTTCTGTAAGGTAATCTTCTTTATTTTTGGAGATATAGTGGTCAATGATGGTCCTCTCTATAGCATCTCCTACTATTTGATAACCGTTCTCTTCGATGTAATGAAGTAATTTCTTATAATATGGAGCAGATCCAGTATGATCTCCCTTATAATAAATAGAGGCATATTTTCCCTTTGGAAAAGATGTAACTAAAGGGCTATCTATATCTTCTTCTTCGATGATAATGAAAATAGAATTATATTCATCGAATTTTTTGTCCTCAAGATTTTTAATCCTAACCGTAAATCCAACACCACCAATAAATATAGAGGAATTCATATTCGCTAGATTCTCTAATTGTCTCAAAGAAAGTTCCACCTCTGGTTCTGAACCAATATTTTCAATTAACCTTATTACGTTCCGCTCTTCCATTTCGACTATTCGTACGACTCCCAATTCCCCTATTCCTTGAGCCAATTTTATATCCTTTATTCGATTCTCAAATTTGCGGTTAACCCGCTCTAACTCTTTGATTTTATTCTCTGTTAGACGCTTTTGCGTTTCTAATAAATTCACGAAATCATCTATATCTCTATGATCTAAATGGCTTTTTATATCCTTTAAAGAAAAACCTAATCCTTTTAAATATTGAATAGTATTTAATTGCTCAAATTGTTCAGTTGAATAATATCTATAGCCATTATTCACATCAATTTGAACAGGTTCCAGTAAACCAATCTGGTCATAATACCTTAGCGTTTTCATAGTGGTGTTATGAAGTTTCGCCATTTCTCCTATTGAAAATAAATTTTTCATTGTGATTTCCTTTCTCTTTTATCCTTATTAAGACTATGATAACCGATTTTACTATTTAAGTAGCCAAAGCTGAAAGCCAACCATTATCCTATATGGGTTATCTTTTGTAGGTCATGAAATATAAACTATAAAAAATTTACCGCATATATAGAGCCATTAATAATTGCTTTATACCTAACAACATAAATTAAAACCCCTAATCAGCTATACCATCTGTTTGGAGCTTTTCTGCATTTATTAACTTGTGTTTATGGCCAACTAAAGATGTTTTCTGCTGAACGGTTTCCGATCACTTATTAAGACGTTGAATCGATTATTCGGTAAACCTGCAACATGGGGCCGATCCCCCTGCAATCATCCGGGCTATCTCACTTCTTCACTGTTTAATCGTCTCCTTCGCATACACAGTAGATTCCATATGTAATGGCGTCACCAGTTTCCCCAAGAGGGAGCTATGGATAGACCTCACCTACTACATTTCAGGGTAAATAGAGGAGGTTTATTTTCTATTAAGCAGCGGCAATGCTATTAAGTAGGTACCAGAACTAAATAGTACGACCAATGAGGGGCACATTCTTTTTATTTCATAATCAGCACTAGCAATTTCCTTTCGGCACAAGATAAACATTATTGATAGTACATTAGTTTACACTTCTTTATTATTAAGTGCTTTTTTTAATTCCAGTATACGACCCACATCAAACTCACAATCAAACGATTGATTTAATCGTACACCTTTGCCGAAATGATACTCACTTGCATGTACTTTTTTATGAATGTGCGCAAAATTAGTTGGTGTTATACCCGCTCCTGGCATAATAATTGGACCATTGATTTCTTCTGATAATCGTACTAATTCGCGCAATGCATCTATTCCTTCCTCACAATTAGGCGCTCCACCTGATGTCAAAATCATCTTAATATGACTTTTATACATGGACAATATTTCATAAGATTGCCTTAAATCAGATGAGTAATCAATTGCACGGTGAAACGTAATGTTGATCGATGGATATGTGACAATCACTTTTTCTATTAATATTTGATCAATTGTAAAGTCTTCCTTTAATCCGCCTAATACAAATCGGCTTGCACCGATAGACATCATTTCTTCGATAGACTCTAAAATAGTCTTTAAATCTCGGTGACTATAACAAAACCCCCTATCATGTGGGCGGATCATTACCTGTACAGGAATCGTTACGTGTTCTAAAATTTGTTTCGTTATGTCGGTTGATGGTGTCAATCCATCTCTTTCAATTGATGAAACAAGCTCTAACCTATCAATTCCTGCTTTTTCTGCTTTTATTGCATCCTCTACATTTTGTACAATCGCTTCTAACATATACTAGTCCCTTTCTCTTTTGATTAGTTCTGTTAATAATCGAACACCAAAGCCGCTTGCTCCACTTACATAATAACCGTCTTCTTTATATGATTTCACAACATTTGCCATGTCGATGTGATACCATTTACTTGTTTTCTTAAGAAATGATTGAAGAAATAATGCTGCTGTAATGGAACCACCATATGGCGATGATGCTATATTTTTAATGTCTGCTATGTCACTGTTTAGTAAATCTTGATATTCCTCCACAATCGGCATTGGCCAAACAAAATCACCAGTAATCTCGCTTATTTCATTATAGTAATCAATAGTTTCTAATTGATTACTATAAATACCTGCTCTTTTTAATCCTAATGCGTGACCAATGGAACCAGTTAATGTTGCAATATCAGCAATCCATTCTGCTCCCATTTCTTGCGCATATATGATACCATCCGCTAAAATCAACCGACCTTCTGCATCTGTATTCCCTATTTCTACTGTAGTTCCATTTGCATAAGTAATTACATGAGAAGGTAGATACGCGTTACTACTGGGCCGATTCTCTACCAATGGAATAATTGCTTGTATCGTTACTTTTAATTTAAGGTCAGCTATTAATTTAATTGCACCAATCACTGCAGCGGAACCGCCCATATCCATCTTCATATCAACAATGTCTTGCTCTTGCTTACTATTTATTCCACCTGAATCAAAGGTTACACCTTTACCGATAAGTGCCATTTTTTTATTTATTCCATTTTCATAATTTAATAAAACAACTTTTGGCTTCTGTTGACTCCCCTTACCGACCTCATATGTAGCACTGAATCCTTTCTCTATAAGTTGTTCATAATCAAGTATAGTTACATTCACATCTGTGTTCTTGAATAAGTTGCCTATTTCGTTCACATAGCTAGATGGTGTTAATTGATTTGCAGGTTCATTACATAAATCCCTTGCCACACATACTGCATCCGCTACCAGCTTTGCTTGTAATGCTAGTTCTTTATATTCCTTGTTATAATGCAGTGAAATAGTTAAATCCTGTTGTGCTGATTTATATTTTTGGAATCGATAACTTGCTAAATACCATCCTTCGAAAAAAGCAGCAATCGATTGATGCAATGAGAAATGATTTAATTCACGTAATGTATGAAACGCAATGTCTAATGCCTTAACATCATGCATTTCAGCTTGTTTCCTCAATTCACCCGCAATGAATTTAATGGATTCTATTGTTTTAGCAGATGACGATAAATAAACATAAAGGCAATATTCGTCATGTCGATACACACATTGAATTGGATTCTTCTTGAACGTTTCTAAAGCTATATCCTCTATATGTCTCACGGAAGTAATGAATTGGACAGAAGCATTCATTTCTTTCCCTCCTTGTGATACTACTTGCGTTTGTGACTATTCAATAATATACATGTCATGTCCGTAAATTCTATAAATTGTAAAAAGAAGCGATTGATTATCACAAAATTGGTCTATACTTGTCTATTTCGTACTAGTTTAAATCCAATTCAATATGACCTACTTCCTTCCCGTGATCATTTAAGATTACAGAAGATCTCAATGCATATAACCGGTCAATAGTCTTAGTATTAGTATAGTTGAGTTTTGTTAATAATTCTGCGACAATTAATGGCCATAACAATTCTGTACCACTATAAACCTTAAGTGCGATACTAACCTTCTCTTTCTTAAGTGCTAAGCAATAGACACCTTGAGCTCCACCTTTTGCTACAATGTTCCTATCCATTAATAAGGCGGTACAAATAAATCGGTGTGATGCAATAATGTGTGGAAAGTCATTCATTATCTGAGCAATTTGATTAACCGCATCTTTTGTTTCCTCATCTCTAATCATGCTAGGGTAGGCAAATTTCAAATAAGATATGGCCATATTATATAAAGGTACTGCAAACACAGGAACACCACATCCATCAATGCCAGTCACTATATCATGTTTCGGTGTCTCAGAAAGTGTTGCAACAATTGACAATATTTCTTGTTGTAATGGATGACTTAAATCATAATAGTTTTCATCTAATTGCTGCTCTTTTACATATGCTAAGAATCCCATATGCTTTCCTGCACAATTATGCAGAAATGCTCGTTTTTGTTTATTTGATTTTATATAAGCTATTTTCGACCCTTCATTCAATGGATAGCTCTCATTACAAATAAGCTTATCTTCCACAATTCTTATTTTATTTGCTAAGCTTAATAATGCTTCCTCATGATAAAGCTCTCCTCTCTGAGAAGCTGTAAAAAGGGCTGTCTCTTCTCCAGTAAGATGATATTGTTCGACTAATTTACGTTTAAATATCGGTATGGACTGAAGCGGTTTCATTGCTGATCGATAAAAAGTTGGTTTTTGTATGTCACCTTTCTGATAGATAATTTGTTTATGTTGATCAATTACACAAACGGCACCTTGATGAATATTCTCTATTGTGTTATTTCTAAATTCTCTTGCAATAACCGGAGATGTCATTACATCACTTCCTTTCAGGAACGTTTAAGATCTAATATTTTGCATTTATTCCTACATATAGATATAAGAGAAATAAAGGATGCACTGGAAGTACGCACCCTTTATTAATATATTAATTAGAATGTGATAAAGTTGTACATGGATTGAACGTATATATCCCTTGGTATGTGCTTGTTTTCAAAATACTGATTCTGAATATGTGAATCGGTAAAATAAATCTGCTTTCTCTCACCAGGAACTAAATGAAAATTATTAGCACTGAAATAACCTTCTTCCTCTGTTTCCATCCAAACATTCATCGCAAAGTGATCACATGATAATTCGATACCATCTTCTATCATTTCCACATGTATGTTAGGATCTTGTAATTGCATTTGTTTCGGTTCAACAAATAAATGGGTTACTTCATCAACAATCAACTCATCTATTTCTAACTTTGCAACTAACACACTATTATTAATCCTATCTTTTTTATCTTCTAAATCTAATAAATGTATCTTAGTGGATGCATTTTTTGGAATTTCAATATTTACCTTCTCTTCTAAAACATTCTGTCCTTCACATGATACGATTTGTAAAGTAAGATTTGCTAATTGATCCTGTTGTAGATCTGAAACTACCGTACACATAACTTGTTCCGCTTGTTGGTCTACAATGAGAATAGTTGGTTTAAAGCGATCTTTCATCTCATATTGCAATGCTTTCCATCTTCCGTAATAATCCATACTTGACCATGAAGCAACAGGCCAACAATCATTCATCTGCCAATAAAGTGTTCCCATACAATAAGGCATTTCCATTCGATGGGCTTCCACTGCAGAACGAATAGCATTTGCTTGAAGGATTTGGCTCAAATGTAAAAAGGAAGCGAAATCTTTCGGTTCTTTATAATACATATCCATATATGTTTTAATTAGACGATTTCCCGATCCGTTTTTTTGGTGATGTAACATGACTCCAGATTCAAGCGTAAAGTCTTTTTCTTCTGCATATTTTCGAACCGTACTTTCTTCTGGAAATGATTGAAATCCATATTCGCTCATAAATCGTCCTACATTTTCTTTATATGCCTTTAAAGGTTTTTGACCGTGCCATACATCCCAATAATGGATGTCCCCTTTTTTCAACGAAGCAAATGTAGCATGTTGACCCTGATCAAAAGTAAGATCTTGCAATGGAGAACTTGGCCAATATGCAGTATTTGTATCATACTTACGAATAACTTCTGGCAAAAGTTGATGGAATAGTTGATCATATGCTTGCCAAATTGATTTGCGTTGAGCTAAGTTATACCTTTGCTTCCAGCCCCATCCAGCATCCTCGACATATTCCGCCCAAGCAGAATCCATTTCGTTATTTCCACACCATAATGCGATACATGCATAATTACGCAATCGTTTTACATTATCAATTGCTTCTTGCTCTACGTTGTCTAAAAAAGCCTTATCGCCTGGATACATACTACACGCGAACATAAAATCTTGCCATACAAGTATCCCATATTCGTCACAAAGTTCATAAAATACATTCGGCTCATATATTCCTCCGCCCCATACACGTAACATGTTCATATGTGAAGTTTTTGCAGAAGCAATTTCATGTTCATAGTCTTCCTTTTCAACTCTTGTTAGAAAACTATCATTTGGAATATGGTTTGCACCTTTCATAAAAACTGGTACTCCATTTAATTCAAAATGAAAACTTTGGCCGTCTTGATCATGGTCACGTACGAATCGAATAGAACGTAATCCCGTCTTTATTTTTCTACTACTTTTTAATGTCTCATTATGGAATAAATCAATAGAGAAGTGATACAAATACGGTTCTCCTAATCCATTACTCCACCATAACTGTGGGTTAATAATAGAAAACGGTATTGCAATAGTTTGTTTCCCTTTCTTTACTTGGACCCTCTCTTCATGAATAAAACCATTGTTATCAGTGATAGAAATAGTAACTACTTGTGGGAATGATGCTTCTAATTCAACATTTGCCTTCAATTTTGCTATTTCTTTTGTTACATGTGATTGCTCAATAAACACATCTTGCATGCAAACATGAGACCACGCCTCGATATAAACATTTCGCCAAATACCACTTGTTACAAATCGTGGTCCCCAATCCCAGCCATAATGATAAGGAGCTTTACGAGCAAAGACACTTAGCTTCTTCTCACCAACTCCTCCATCTTTAGAGTGATCATTATCCGCAGGTAAATTGTACCCTAACTCGTTAGGTTTATTTAGGTCATGAGCAATTGGGGAATGAAAGTACACATGTAACGAATTCTCCCCTTCTTGAACGTATGATTTAATATCCACCTTCCACATACGAAACATGTTGTCTGTTAATAATACTTGTTTGCTATTTACATAGATATCTGCATACGTATCAAGCCCTTCAAATATAAGTTCTAACCTTTCCTCCGCCATATCTAATTCAGTCAATGTGAAGTATGATACATATTCCCAATCTTTTTTATCCACCCATTGAATATCCAATTCATTCTTTCCTACAAATGGATCTGGAATCTCGTTGTGTGCTAATAAATCTGTATGGACACAACCGGGAACTGTTGCGCTTTTCCATGCACTTTCACTTGCTTCTTTAAACTGCCAATTAGGTAATGAAATTTTTCTTACAGTGGACATACTACCTGCCTCCGTCTATATTAATCAAAATGTATTTCTGTTTGTTGTTTACTAGATTCGTAGACTCCTGTTAAAATCTTCATGATCTCTACACCATCTTCAACAGGTGCGATATTTTGTTCTTTTCCTTGTATACATGCAATAAAATGATTGATTTCGTTCTGAAATCCATTCTCAAAATCGAATGTGAGATGATCAATTTGTGGTGTGCTATTTAGCATAATGTTGTTTTTCTCTGTAAATATTTCTAGTGCTGGTTCAATCTCTGCGCCACCTTTATTCCCATGTAGACTTACACGAACCTCTTCCTTCTTCGCATACAAAGAAAAACTAACATCGACCAATAATGATGCCCCGTTATCAAAGCGAATGAGTGCATTAGCTAAATCCTCAACAGTGTTTTGTTTTGCATCATAATCTGCAGCTTTGTAAAATGATTTAAATTCTACATTGGATCTGTTACCTAACTTATGGTACGTATTCCCACTAACAGATTTGACTTTAGGCTTGCCCATTAAATACCAACAAAGATCAATTACATGAACACCAATGTCAATTAAAGGTCCTCCACCTGAACGCTCTTTATCCGCAAACCATCCACCTGGGTTCCCTAATACTCGAAGACACGATGCTTTCGAATAATAAATATCTCCTAGTTCACCATTATCAATAAAGCGCTTTAACACTTGTGTATTTGTACCAAACCTTCTTACATAACCAATTTGCAGGAATTGATTAGGATATCTCTTGGCGCATGCTTCAATGGATCGCGCTTCTTCCATTGTTCTACAAAGTGGTTTTTCAATTAAAACATTTTTACCTGCTTCTAAAGCTGCTATAGCAATTTCAGCATGGGTATTATTCCATGTACAAATACTCACAGCATCCACTTCTTTATTTCGAAGCATTTCATGATAGTCTGTATAGTAATGTGGGATATTCAATTCTTCTGCTTTTTTCCTCGCTCTATCTTCATTCATATCTGTAACTGCAATCAATTCAGCATCTGGATTCCTTAGATAACCCTGTATGTGCATTTCTGAAATAGAGCCTAGCCCTATTACACCGACTTTAATTCTGCTCAACATAACCACTCCTATAATTGTTTTAAAATACTCTGTACATTTTGTAGCGAAATATTACTTGCTTTCTTGCATTCTTCCATTCCTTCAAATTCTATTGACACATAACTATCATAGCCACTTTCCTTTATTACTTGTAAAATTGTTCTCAAATCAATATCACCATGACCAGTGATCGCTCCTCGTAGATATTTACCTCCTATAGAAGTAAGCCACCCCTCACCAAGGAAATTTGTGGTATCTTGTCGTACATAGAAATCTTTCACATGTAGCATTGTTGTATTATCTAAACATTTTTGAATTGCACAATACGGATCCTCATCCACACACAGAAAATTACCAGTATCTAATGTAAGGCCAAAATTAGACCGATTCACTTTCTTTATGATAAGGTTGACGCGATCACTACCTTGAATGTAAAATCCATGATTTTCAATGCTTGTTATAATTTCATATTGTTTTGCATAATCTGCTATCTCTTGACATGCTTCAACGATTTTTGGCAAATCTCTATCAAACTGTTCGATACTAGCCTCAGTTGGTGGCTTGAATGATACATCATGGCGCATTCTCTTAACACCTAAAGCATTTGCAATGTCAACCTCTTTTTTAACACGATCTATTTCTCTTTGATAATCTTTATTATTGTCAGTCAAAAATTCCGCACCAATTGCATAATTAGAAAGGCCTAACTCAAGTTCATTCGCTTTCTTTATTATGTCTTGAACTAAATGGTTATTGTCTGTTAATGTATATCCAATTGGTACAATTTCGATATGATCTCCACCTTGTGCTTTCGTCCAATCCATCACATCTAAAATTGACATTTCTCCTGAATGAATAGCATTTGCTAAACTATAAGAACTCATACCGACTATCATCGCTTCACCTCCTAATGATCTCTATAATGCAACTTTTTGTTTTAATTGATTGGAGCGATAACACGCTTTCACTACCTCTAAGGTCTTTAATCCATCTTCTCCAGTTATGAATGGTTTTCTTTGTTGTTGTACACAATCAATAAAATCATTAATTAAACCTTCATCCATATCATCTGTATAAACAATTTCTTCAACTCTCTGATTTATATCATTGTAGTAAGTTACATGCTGTTTCAATGCATCGACTTTTAGCGACCCATTTTCACCAAAAAATTCTAATGTAACATCACCCCATGTCGGAAATGTCTTAGGACGCGACCAACTTGGATCAATTGTTACAACAACGCCTGACTCTAATGTTAATATTACTTGCCCACAATCCTCTACAGGAATATCATAAAATCTCGTATCAAATGCTGCATATACATCATTTACTTCGTCGTGTAGTATCCACCGTAATACATCGACAATATGAACAATATGGTCTGTTGCACATCCTCCACCTGACAATGTAGGATCGACAAACCAGCCTCCAGGCATTTGTCCATGATTCGTTGTACGAATTGCCAGTATATCTCCAATCCTCTTTTCTCTAATAATTTGCTTCATTTCTTGGATAGTTGGTGCAAATCGAACAGGGAAGGCGACTTGCAAAATGACATCATTGTTTTTACAAGCTGCCATCATTTCCTGAGCATCTTCCACCTCTGTGGCAATTGGCTTCTCACATAAGATATGTTTCTTTGCATTTGCTGCTAAGATTACATGCTGTTTATGATGAACATTCTCTGAACAGATTATGACTGCATCAATATCTGTTTCTAACATTTGATCTAAATCGTCATAATACGTTGCTTGATATTTATTGGCCATTTCATGCCCACGTTGCCTGTCATTATCCCATATACACGTAAGTTCACTGTGGCTATTCTTTTGTAATGCACTCGCATAGCTAAGTGCATGCATATGGGCAAAGCTTATTATCCCTATTTTCATCATTGACATCCTCCAGTGTTCGTCATTGGTTCATCTTGTTCAATCGATTGATTTATAGCATCGATTACCTGTATGGTCTTGTTTATTTCTTCGGCATTAGAAAATACTTGTTCTCCTTGCACAAAACAATGATACGCATCCTGTAATTGCCTGTGTAAGATGGATTTTCCTAGCGGACGAAATACTTGTTCCTCACCATTATTCATGGTTAATTTAATGGGCGTTGTATCTTCCTCACTATAAGAAAGCATTCCCGCCACTCCTGTTAATTCAATGGTAAGCTCTCCCTTGCCAAACCCTCTAGCTAATTCTAATTGTATAAAGCTACCATCCATTAATTGAATTTGGGTAGTAATATATCGGTTATTGATATTTTTAGCATATAATGTTTTTAATGCTCCAAATGTCGCAACGATCCACTGCAGCAAGCTGAATTCTTTATGTGAAAAGGATCTGTATACAGGAAGAAATTGCTGACTCTTTAATGACACATAGTGTACGCCTAACCTGCCTAATTGCTTGTGTTTAATCTGTTCTTGTAAGCTAGTTAATTCAGGAGTACACATCATACTAGTGGCGAATCGAAATAAGGTATTCTCTTTTACAATATTTTTATACTTGTCTATATTGCTATCCACCTCTGTTAGTAAGATAGCAACCTCCGAATTAATTCTTTCTAACACTCCTTCCATTAGCTCTTCCGATACACATAAATCAACTAAGTCAATATCGTTTACTAGATGAAAAAGAGAAATGTCTTCTTGTGACTCTATTACAACTGTTTCTACATCAATTGTCGGCACTGTCGACCAATATTCTAAATGCATAGCTACATTCTGTGCACTTCCAATTAAACCTACTTTCATTAGACTTTGCCTCCACTCTCTGTGACATGAAACGTCATCAGCTCATAAGGTTTTAACTTTTTATTTACGACACCTACATCAGCACCTGTTCCAATAGATTTCTCTAATAAATTCGTTTCCTTATAAACGGCATTATCTTTTATGTTCAACTCAATTGGTGTCTCATTTCCTTCTGATTCATATAGCCTTACAATTAATCCTGTACCGTTCTCAGCTAATTTAATTGTATCTAATACAACACTCTCCCCCTTTATTTCTACAAATGAATGTACGGATTCAAGTATTCCATTATGAGTCTCTGCTTTTACTATTGGATCCTTCGTGTTTCTTTCATGTCCTTTACGAACAGTATTTGCCCTCCTCCAATCACCTGTATGCGGATACAAGGAATAAACAAATTCATGTGTCTGTATATCCGCAGTTTCGTCAGGCCATTTTGGCGCACGTAACAGGGATAAACGCATGGTTCGCCCTTTAATGTCATAGCCGTATTTACTATCATTTAGTAGACTAACACCATAGTTACCTTCAGATAAGTCTGCCCATTTCTGTCCACACACTTCAAATTGCGCTTGTTCCCAAGACGTATTATTGTGTGTCGGACGTTGAATTGTTCCAAAAGGAATTTCATATGTTGCATGAGATGATAATATATTTACAGGGAATGCAACCTTCAATAATTTATGCTTTTCTTTCCAATCTACCTCTGTATGGAAATTAATTAATTTAGATGTATGATCGAATACTATTCGTTGGTGGATAACAGAGTCATTGACCTCCCACTTGAAAGTCAGCTGGTCACTCAATGTTCCTGTATAATTAACCTTTGCTTCGATTAATTTCATACTGTCTACTCTCTGATTTGCAAAATTAGGATCAATATCCCAAGCATCCCAATCAGTTGGTAAATCTTCAAATAATTGAAATTCATTTGCAATTTGTCCTTCTTCAATTATTTCTCTTTTTGCTTCTTTGTCATACAATCTAGTAATAAAACCATTTTCATTAAAAGTGATGTTATAATTTACAGTCTCCCAATCTCTTATAAAATCACTTGTTTCTACTAGGGAATTTGTTTCCACATCTTTTAACCAGACTGTTTTAAAACCAAATTGCGGGATAGTTGGTATAAGTGCTTGAATCTCCACATCCCTATCATTTACTTTAATATAGTCTGTCTTGTATGGGTTACCATGTTCATCCACGACAGCTTTCATTAACAACTCTTTATTACCTCTAAGTGTGAAAGTCCTGTCACGCTTCCATCCTAGACTATTAAATAAAACATACGGTGCACCAGGACCTTCCGTATTAATAGAAGATACAATGTTGTTTATTGCATCTTGACGTATCATCTCACCCTCTGTTAGCACCTTTTCATATTGTTCCTGTGAAAGTTCATAAACTGGTTCAATCGCTGTACCTGGTACGATATCATGGAATTGATTTAACAAGATTAACTTCCATAACTCATTTATTTGTTTCTTTGGATAAGAATAATTTAAATACATGTATGCGAAAGAATGCCAGATTTCAATGTTTCGAAACAACTGCTCAACCATTCGATTATATTTTTTTGTTTTTGCATGTGTGGTATATGTTCCACGATGTAATTCGAGATATAGGTCGCCATACCATTTTGGTAAATGAGGATTGTTGTGATTGACACGATCAAAGAAGTCATGAACCTTACTGAACTTCACATCAGGTAATCCTGGCAATGCTTCTGAGCGTTTCAATGATTCAATCATTTCACGGGTTACACCGCCACCACCATCGCCATAACCATAGACGAGCATCCGTTCATTATATTCTTTCTTCTGATTGAAATCATCCCAAGTTTGTTTAATATCTTTTGGTGTGGTTTGTTGTCCCAAAATAGTATGCAAATAAGATAAAATCTTTGTTCCGTCTATGCCTTCCCAATGAAATAAGTCATATGGAAAACGATTAGTGTCGTTCCAATTTAATTTTGTTGTCATAAAGTAATCTATTTCCGCTTTTTTCAATATTTGTGGTAATGATGCGCAATAGCCAAACGTATCAGGCAACCATTCTACTCTTGGTTTTTGTCCAAATTCTTTCTCGAAATAATTTTTACCAAAAAGTAATTGCCTCACTAATGATTCTCCAGAAGGGATATTTAAATCTGGTTCTACCCACATCCCTCCAACAATTTCCATACGTCCTTCTACAACTAGCTTTTTCACTCTTTCAAATATCTTTGGATGATATTTTTTCACGTATTCAAATAATTGTGGCTGGCTTTGCGCATATTCAAACTCTTCATACTCTTCTAAAAGTGTACTTGCTGTCGAAAAAGTACGAGAAGCTTTTCTAATGGTTTCTTTTAATGGCCATAACCATGCAATATCAATATGGGATTGACCAATTGCTTTCATCGTTCCTTCTCTATAACCTGACAATTTCTTTAGTGTCATGAGGATTTTTTCTTCTTGTTGTTGAATAAATGAACCGTCAACTGCGTCAATATCTTCTATAATTCGAAAAGCATCAGCAACTTCATTTAACGATTCGTATAGAACATTTGCGGCTGTCGATTCTTTTTTTATTAAATCTAATGTTTGAGTTGCTGTTTCGAGTGTATATAAGAGCGACTCTACTTCCTTACGTACTTTCACTATTTTGCTGGTTACTAGATATATAGGTGGTGGATTTGTCTCTGCGTTTGCCACTTGGTTAAATCCGCGTAAATTGTCTTCAGGAATTCCTACAGGATTAAATAATTCAAGATTAATCTGTAAGGATGTCTCATTAATTAAATATAAAGGTAATTTATAAAAGGAACGGTTACGGTCGAATCCTTGTAATGGTTGATCATTGATCACTAATAAAGCTTCATAATGTGAAAACTGTCCACCAGAGCCAGATGTATTAAATAAAATACCAATAGACTCGTCTTTATCTCTAGGTGGTAAGGAGACATTTGCTTTTAAGAAGGCTGTCTCACCCGAATCAATCAGGTGATCACCCACTTTCAATTCCTTATGACGCAGGAAATGATATGTATCAGGATCTTCATAATTATATATTTGTGCATCCCATTTATTAATGGAAACTAAATCACCATACTGAAAGTTTCTAAGCTGTCGAATTAACCGAAATATTCTTTGCATTTCCATCCCCCATTTATTCAATAATTAATTCTTTTTCTATTAATCGATCTGGAGAATCACCAATCATAAGTAAAACCGTACCTTTCTCTACCTCTTGTTTCATGTGCAAATTCCATATAGACAAGTCTTCTTCCTGCAACGTTAATGTAATAGTTTTTGATTCACCTGCTTGTAACCAGACTTTCCGAAAATCTTTTAGTTCTTTGATACGTTGTGTCACAGATGATTGAAGATCTTTCATATATAATTGCATAACAACATTACCATCATATGGACCTTGATTTGTAACTTGAACAGGTATCCTCACTTCTTCTGCTTGACTTAAGCACTCTTGTGTAATACGTGCAGTTTCGACTGATGTGAATTGATAATGAAACGTCGAGTAAGAGAGTCCGTAACCGAAGGAGTACATCGCTTCTCCTAAACCATCATAGTATTCTCTTTTTCCACCACTATCTTTATAATTGTAATAAACAGGTAATTGTCCTGAATGAAAAGGAATGGAAATAGGTAATCTCCCACTTGGATTCACTTCACCAAAGATGACTTCGGCAATTGCCTTACCTCCTTGTTGTCCTGGATACCATCCGATCAAAATGGCATCTAAATACTGTTCAATATGTGAAATACTATGAGGTCTTCCTTGAATAAAAACCCCGATAATGGGTGTACCTATACATGCTAATTCTTTTACTAATTCCTCCTGCACGCCACCTAAATCAAGGTCTAACACGTCAATATTTTCACCACTATCCATCTCTGCTTTGCCTACATTCATTACTGCTCCGTTATTATGAAATGCCATCCCAAACTCTCTCGCACTAGAGCCACCTAGCGCAACTATAATTACATCTGATTTTCTTGCAATTTCTTTGGCATACTCAAAACCTGATGTATCTGTAGAACGAATATCACAGCCTTTCGCATAGAAGACATCACAATCCTTTCCAACAGTCTGAGCGATTCCATCTTTAATCGTAACAACTGCACCTTCTCTTTGTGGCGGTGTATAGTCCCCAAGCATGTTATAAACACTATCAGCATTTGGTCCGATAACCGAAATCGCTTTCTTATCTTTGTTTAAAGGTAAAATGTTTCCCCTGTTCTTCAGTAGTGTAATAGATTCTCGCGCTACAGCTAAATTAAGCTCTTTGCCTTCTTCTCTATCTGCAAATGAAGTATCTTCTGTTTTATAATCGTTCGAGAATAAACCTAATAAAAATTTCACGTAAAGTATTCTTCTAACAGCTTGGTCCAGTGTTTCTTCACTTATTATTCCGTTTACTACGGCTGTTTCTATTTGCGTATAAATGTCATCCCATAGGCTTAGATCGACACCTGCTTCTAGTGCAGATTTTGCTGCTAATTCTTTATCATTAGTTAAATGAAGTAATCGCTCTAATGCAACACCATCAGCCATTACAACCCCATTAAATCCGAGCTCTTCTCGCAAGATAGTCGTCAGTAAGAAGTGATTAGCATGACATGGTATACCATCGATTTCGTTATATGCTGCCATACAAGCTAAGGCACCAGATTGAATACCCGCTTTCATTGCAGGAATATGTATCTCTCTTAATTCTCGTTCACCAATTAAAGCAGGTCCTGCATTATGGCCACCTGTTGCTGATCCCTGAGCAGCAAAATGTTTTAATACTGCAAGCACTTCTGTTGTATCACTTTCTCCCCCTTGCATCCCTTTGACAACAGCTTCTGTCATTTTTGATGCTAGATAAGGGTCTTCACTAAAACATTCTTCTGTTCTTCCCCATCTAGGATCTCGTGCAATATCTAATGTGGAAACTAAGCCAAGATGTACGCCTTTTTCACTTAATTCTTTTGCAACATATTGAGATGCCTTTCGCTGTAATACTGGATTCCATGTCGCACCAGATCCAATATGTGTTGGAAAAATCGTACTATCTAACGCTTGATGACCATGTGGACATTCTTCCGAAAACAAAGCAGGTATGCCTAACCTTGTGTTTTCTTTCAAATATTGTTGGACTAAATTTGTCACTTGTTTACTATCTTCCAATGGAATACCATTACCAAAATGTACACCAGACCATGGATCTGCACGAAATAACCCGTAAAGGGCACCAATCCCTTGAAATTCTTCTACATGTTTTTTAAAAATATCTGTTAATTCATATTTACTTCCGTTTTTTTTATATACTTGCCATCCATATAATTTTTGGTTCAATTGTCCAACCTTTTCTTTCAAGGTCATTTGTTTCAATAATTGTTCTACTTGTTGTGTTATCAATGCTCATCACCTCTTTACAAGCTCAGTTACCTTTTCACTAATTTAAATACGTAGGCGATTGGAACCTCCTCTTCATTTACATGTGGTACATGAATTTGCAGTCCTTGTTCTTTGTATTCAAATGTCAATTGCTGATTCACACCTAACCATTCAACACGTGCAATTTCTTCAGATATAGGAATAAAAATAGATTCTTCTTGATAAGGCATCTCCTCTTCTTCCAATAAACGAAAACAATAGATTGCATTGTCTTTCTTCGTGAAAGCTAAGTTATTTTGAAAGTATGGTGCAATCATCCGTGTACCATAAATTGCTTCACCGTTTACTTTCATCCATTCACCTAATGATTGTAGAAGTTCCACTGCTTTTCTCGGTAGTCTTCCATCAGGTTGTGGTGGAACATTTAGTGCTAAATTTCCACCTTTAGACACAATTTCAACTAATGTATGAATGATCTCTCGCAATGATTTGTATTCATCTTCAAATTTAAAGGCAAACGAAGTTGCAATCGATATACAACTCTCCCATGGTACATGAATGGGGTGTTCTGGTATTGTTTGTTCTGGTGTAATATAATTTTCATATAATCCACCAACTGTTCGATCCGCAGTCAATAACCATGGTTGATGTTTGCGTGCCTTTTCTACTACTTCTCCTAACCGAATATCTTGATTGCGCTTACCAACCCAACCTGCATCTAACCAAAGGATATCTATCCTTCCATATTTCGTCATAAGCTCCATTATTTGATTATGTGTGAAGGAAATAAATTTATCCCACAACCAAGGGAATTGTTCTGGATCGTATGATGGGCCACGCCACATATTACTGCCTCTTTCCATACCAGGTGCCCAATAATAGGGGGTATGCCAGTCTGCTTTGGAGAAATAAGCGGCAATTGCGATTCCTTTATCTCTGAATGCATCAAATACATTTCTCGTGATATCAGCATATTTATGCAAGTGAAACGGACAGGCTTTGCCAGTAATTTTGTATTCTGTCTCATTGGTATCCCACATGGAAAAACCATCATGATGTTTTGTGGTGAAAATTAAATATTTAAACCCTGCATGATGAGCAAGTTCTGCCCATTTTTCTGGTTGGAAGCGAATGGGATTAAATGTCTTGTTTAAATCAAAATATTCTCTTTTGAAATCTTCCATATCTTCTGTCCAATCGACCTCATCTCGAGACCAATCACCATCATCATCACTTAATGCCCAGGATTCAACTAACCCTATTTGTGAATACGGTCCCCAGTGCATCATCAATGCTAACTTTTGATCTTTAAACCATTCTAAGCGTTCCATTAATATGTCTTCTTTTGGTTCAATCCAATTTTTTTCAGATAAATAATTATGCACACCTTGATCTACTAACTTTTCTTCACTCACAAACCCTTACCCCCTTTGTTATCCTCAAATGTACATAAAGGGCTACCTGCAACAATCCAACCGATTCTACTAAGTACAAATTCACTAAACATGGAATTTGCCCATGAAAACCATGGTCTAGTAAATTGAGTTGGGTCATCTACATGAAAGCCTTCATGCATTAAATTCAACCCTGCATCTGTTTGCTTAAATAGTTCTATGATGTATTGCTTTTCTTCCTCGTGAATTGCAGTTAGTCCTTGAATCGCTAGAGAAATGTGCCATATATATTGATCTGGTGTGTGAGGACTTCCTATTCCTTTTGCCACTTTTCCTTCAAAATAATATGGATTCTCTTCACTAAAAATAAATCTTCTTGTGTTTACATAAATTGGATCGTCAAAAGAACAATAACCTAAATATGGCATGGACAATAAGCTTGGTACATTCGCATCGTCCATCATCACATAGTTACCTATTCCGTCTGTTTCATATGCATAAATTTCTCCATAGGTTGGATGATTGACAATACCATATTGTTTAATTCCACTTTCTATTTCCATTGCTAATTGCGAAGCCTCTTCAACAATAGCACTATCATGTAAAATACTTTTAGCAATTTCTGTTATTTGTCGTAATGATACAACGGCAAACATATTCGCTGGTATTAAATAGCCATATTGACATGCGTCATCACTAGGTCTAAATCCACTCCAGGTCATCCCTGTATAACCAACAGGTGCACCATATCCGTCATTTGATAATGTATCTTGTTCTGGACAATTATCACGAACGAAGTGATAGTTAGACTGCTGATGATTTTGCTCTGTTCTCCATACATGTAAAATATTTGATACTGCTTCTACAAATGAGTCGTCAAAATGAGTCGTGTCCCCTGTCGCTTTCCAGTAAAGATATGCTAACTGGATTGGATAACATAATGAATCAATCTCGTATTTTCTCTCCCATATCCAATCTGTCATTTCGGTTTGATCGTTATGATATCTCATTCCATTTGCTGTTTCGTTAAATGCATTTGCATATGGGTCGTGATTGATGAAAAAAAATTGCTTTTGGATAACCCCTTTTATCATTTTAGCGATACCTTGATCTTGTTCTGCTAACAATAAATATGGTCGCACTTGTGCAGCAGAATCGCGTAACCACATTGCTGGTATATCCCCAGTTATGACAAATGTTGTCCCATCTACTTGAGGGCGAATGGTTGTTTTATACGTATTGATAAATGTCTGTTCAAACATTTCCATTAACTTTGGATCATCTTGGAAATGTTGCTTTACTTTCTCTATAAATTGCTTTATTGTCGGTGTAAGCTCTTGTGCCATTATCGTTCACTACTTTCTTCTAGGAATAATTCCGATTGATTTAATCTCGAATTGCTTTACATATACCTGCATGTTATCGATACATTCATTGACTTTTTCCTCAAGTACATTACTTTCATAAATTGTTGCTATGTTCTCCTGTTCTTTAATTTCAATAGATGATTCTTTATTGGTCATATTAAAAAAGCGAATCATAATGTCCTCTTTATTAGCCGCAACTTTAAGTGATGTTTGCACAAGATTGTCTTTTGCTTGATAAGATAGATATTGATGTTTACTAGCAACTTCTCCATCTTGTACAGCAATTTGCAATGTAGACCATGGAACGAGATATTGGTATGCTTGTTGATAAACCTGTTCGTTAGTTGTACCACCCAAGTGTGGATAAATTTTAAATGAAGCTTTCTGTTGACCTTGACACTGTGCCTCTGGTGTAGGAAAATATCCCCAGTCACCTAACTCTCCTATTGCTCGAAGTAATGTAATCGCAATAGTATTCGCTTCATCTCTTAACACTTCATATTCATTTAATCCCTTGTTGGCAATCGTTATCCCTTTTTTTGAATCATACATACTAACAAAAGCTTGTTGATGCTGAGAATAATCTGGATTTGTCCATTCATCAGCTGGCCTGTTGTTACGTTCGGCTACTTCAAAAATCGCGTCTGCATAATGAACATCTGATTGAATATTTGTGGGGAACAACACACGTAAACGATGATCTTTTGCATCATTATCATAAACAACATCTACATTTACACCTGTACTATGCTTCTCTAAACTTACTTTTGTTTGCATGGTAAATAATACTGTTTTCGTAGATCGCTTTGCTTTACGAGATGTAAACCAAACCAACTGTTTTTGCTCTTTTTCTAATAATGCTTCTGCACTTTCTGGTATTTCAAATTGATGGGTAATCATGTATGTTGCGCGAAAAGATGAATTTTCAATTAATTGAATCTGTGCAGTTTCATTTTCTGTCGTTATCGGTGAATCATCATTCGCTTCTTTGTACATATATTCATTACCAATGTCACCTGTATTTTCGTAAATTAATAGATTAGAAAAAGTTCGACCTGTGTTTTTATCTATGATTGTTAAAGAACCATTTGTATTAATTTCCACTCTTACCTGTTTATTTTCTAGTGTATTTTTAGACGAAGCTATCAGTTGTTTTTTCTTCTCCTTTTTCGTAGCCTTCACTAATGCGAATGTAGAATGACTGAATAAAGGGATATCCTTTGCTTCAAATGAAACCTTTGCTCTTTTCGCTAAATAAGGCTGTCTGAATTGATGCTTCGGTAAATCATAATCAAATACTACTGCCATATCTTCTAAGTGATAGTCATATTCATTCCCATCTGCATCAACTAAAATATAGTGATCTAAATCAAAAGATTCTACAGATTGACGGTTGACACCACCTGCAAAGTAAGCGCGCATAAAATCTATTTCCACCGTTACTACACCTGTTCTCTTTAGACCTGTTGTGTTAAACACAACAAATGGAATAGGTTCTTTTCCGTATTTATTAAATATTGTTGTATCAATTTTGGCTCCTAGCTTCTTCATTGTCGCTTGTTTATAGCTTTCGGCCATATACTTGCTTTTTTCAAATCGTGTAACCATTTCCCGATGAACTTCATCAACACTGCAACCACAAATACTATCATGAGGATGATTTTGCATTAATGTTTTCCATGCATATTCCAAAATATCTTTGTCATCATCTTCTCCTAATAAATAAGAAAATGTGGCTAACGGCTCTACTTCCTTTTCTAGTAATGTCTGTACTTCTTGGTTCATTTGTTTTAGATAAACACGTGACGATGCAGTATTAACTAAAGTCCCCCATCCATCTGTATGCTGACTTCTTAGCTCTCCTTTTACTTCCTTTAATTCTTGTACTGTTAATTGTTCATCTAAAGCTTGTATATATTGATTAAAATTCGAATGAATAAATTCATAATCTGGATACAACCCTTCAGCTGTTTGAATTGCAGCTGATAAATTAGTTTGTATTGGCTGATGGTCACAGCCATTAAGCATCAATAAATGATCTGATGCTGCATATCTTTCCATTGCTTCAATATGACCATCCCAATATTTCTTAGCAGCTTCTTTATCCTCAGGTATTTCATTACCATTACAATACCAATTAGCAAATAATATACCCGTTACTTCTGAACCATTAGGTGCTTGCCATCTCATTTCTGAATATGGAGATTCATAACTATCTGCTTCACTTACTAAATTATTAAATCCCGTTGCCTTTACACCACGGCCAAATGCCGCATGCTTTATTCCTGCCTGATGGAGAATTTGTGGTGCTTGCCCCATATTGCCAAAGGAGTCAGGGAAATAACCAACCCTGGATATATTTCCCCATTTCCTCGCGTCGTTTATCCCGTATTGTAAATTACGAATATTTGATTCACTACTTGTTAAGAATTCATCTTGCAGCACATACCATGGTCCGACATGAATTCTTCCTTCATCAATAAACTGCTTTATTTTATCTTTCATGTCAGGTCTTACTTCAAGATAATCGTCTAGAATAATAGTTTGCCCATCTAAATGGAAGCTCTTAAATTTTGGATCTTTTTCCAGTGTATCAAGTAATTGATCCATAAATTCTATTAATAAATAGTGGTGCTTTTCATATGGCAAATACCATTCTCGATCCCAGTGTGTATGTGAAATAATATGAATTGTTTTCTTTTTTCCATTCACTATAAAACTCCCCCATGCTTGCAATTAAAATTTGATTCGAATTGTTTTAATTTCGTATGGTTTCACAAATAGGTCTACAGTGTTCGTTTTTTGTTCATCTGTTATAGGATTTTCCATTAAATCACATTCTGTCCATGAAGTAATTTGTTTATTGCAAGTCAGAGATATATTCCCCCTTCTCCCATGGAATTCATGTAACCTCACAATAATGGACTCCTCATCCTCTGCTTTTTTTACCGCATCGATTTCGATATGATCTTCATTCATTTTTATAAATGATTCATCACTACCCTTAAATGTACCTTTGGTTACACGTAAAGGTGCATTTAAGTTATAAGCTAATGAATGGACTTTCGCTTCCCGCCAATCATTCATATGTGGTAACAATGCATAAGTAAAAGTATGTTCTTCTAAATCAGCTTCCGGATCTGGATATACCGGTGATTTAAGTAACGACAATCGCATGGTACCATCTTTGATGTCATAGCCGTATTTACTATCATTTAGTAAACTGACTCCATACCCTGCTTCAGATATATCTGCCCACTTATGTCCAACTGTTTCAAAACGCGCATAATCCCAACTTGTATTCCAATGTGTCGGTCGAGTTACATTGCCATATTGAATATCATAGGTAGCTTCTGTTGCACGAATATCCACCGGAAAAGCAACTTTTAGTAAACGCTGTCTTTCTTTCCAATCAACATACGTTTTAAAATCAATTCTAGGATTATCTGCATACAGTATCATATCTTGCTTAATGGTCGACTTTCCATAACGCCATTCAAAATGAACGGTCATAAAAATATCGCCACTTTCAGTACAGTCCACACTTATTAATTCTTGAACATGCTCTATTTTCTCCTGATAAAAAATATCAATATCCCATGCATCGAACATTAATGGCTTATCTTCAAAAATCTGCAAGTCATTGCCTACTTGACCTTGTTGTAATAATTCTCGATTTGCTTTTTTATCCCAAATACTTGTTAATTGTCCATTCGTATTCCAACTAATTGTATAAAATGGTGAATCAATTATATTGGTACCTTTTTTAAATACAGAAGGTTGTCGTTCCTTGATATGTTCTTCACGACTAATCGACTTAGTACCCAATGCAGGAATATCTGTCACATAAACAACCACCCCGTCATCTGTAGCTTGTGATTTTAAGAGGTGTCCTGCATGATCTCTCCATTTTCCATCCACTTCATTAGGAATAAATGCCCAATCATCACGCTGCCATGAGGAACTATTTATGATAGTGTAGGAGTTACTTTCTGTTTCCGCTATACAAAGTTTTAATGCTTGATTAATTGTTTGTTCCACCATACGTTCTGCTTCTTCATATTCAACTTTTGCATCCTCATACACTTCTTTAATAGAAGAACCTGGAATGATATCGTGAAATTGATTTCTTAAAATTATTTTCCAACCTTCTTTTAACTGATTTCCTGGATAATTCGAAAACCCTTCTTCAATTGCTGCCAAGCTATTCAACCATTCACTTTCGCGATATGCTAATTCCAGTTTGCGATTGTTTTTCTTCATAAATGCTTGTGATGTATAAGTTCCTCGATGAAATTCTAAATATAACTCGCCATCCCATGTGTGTACATATTCTTCTGTATTCGCAATTGTATTTCTTAATTTCTTAAAATAATCACTAACTGTAGATGGTTTTGTTTTTGGAAGTGCTGGTAATTGATCCATTCGCTTTCGTACTTCTAACATGTCTCTATTTACACCACCTCCACCATCACCGTAACCATATGCGAGTAATAAATCCGTATTCACATTCTTATCTTTATATGCTTCCCATGAATCTAGTAATATATTTGGTTGCATATAACCGTTATACGTATAGTAAGTAGATTCAGGCCATGGTTCTGTTGTTGTAATAAAATGTGTTAATATCTCACTACCATCTATTCCCTTCCAAAAGAAAGTATCGTGTGGCATGCGATTAAATTGATTCCAACTAATTTTCGTGGTCATAAATGAGGTGAAACCAGATTTTTTTAATATTTGTGGCAATGCCCAGCTATAGCCAAATACGTCTGGTAGCCATAACACTTCATTCTCTTTATTAAATTCTTCTTTAAAGAACCTAGTTCCTAAAAGTAACTGACGTACTAATGACTCTCCTGATGGAATGTTACAATCCGCTTCTACCCACATACCACCTTCAACTTCCCATTGACCTTCACTCACTTTACGTTTAATATTTTGATAAATTTCGGGATAGTCATTCTTTACATATTCATAAAGCTGTGGCTGACTTTGTAAGAATAAATAGTCTGGATACTGTTCCATTAAGCGAAGAACCGTGCTAAACGATCTAGCAGACTTCTCTCTCGTATGTTTCAATCGCCACAACCATGCAACATCAATATGCGTATGGCCAATACAATGGAAAATTACATCACTATGTTTTTCTAATTGTTTTAAGTTATCAGATAAATAGTCACTCGCTTCATAGACAGACTGATAGAAAGAGTCAGAACCTGGAGTTAACCAGTCTATTTTATTGATTGCTTTATTTAATACTTGTGTTAACTGTTGCTTTTCTGTTTGTGTCTCAGCAAGATGTTGTAACGTCTCTAACATCACCTTCGCATCAAAGTAGAAACCATCTACTATTTCATCTAAACAGGCGATACTTGCATGTTTAAATCGATAATGTTGTTCTTGTGGTTTTCCTCCACCTTCTAACCCTGACCATAAGCGTAAATCAAATTTGACTTTTTCACCTATATTGTTAGATGGTAAAAAAACTTCTTTATGATTAGAATCCACACCTTGATATGGATGATTATTCAAAAATAATAATGATTCGAAGCCTGAATTGTTACCAGCACCTGTATCTCCAAAATCAAATCTTGCAACAATTTTTTTGTCTTGCCAATCTTTTGGAATATGTACTTCATTTGTTAGCCATACATATAAATCTCGACCTGACCAATGATCACCTAGTTTAATCTTTGTGCTTTCTTCACTCGTATTTGGTGGATATCTACCTATTTCTGCTTCATGATCAATGGTATATACCCATTCATCTAATGTTATTACCTCTCTGTACCTAAACTTTTCGATTTCTTGTATTCTTGCATTTAATTTCTTTTCTGTTAAAAACATAGTAAATTCTCCTTATGGAAGAAATGATGTATCAATGGCTCGTCATTATACTTCAGTAAATGATGTACATAACGAGCCATGCATAATGTTATAAAAGACTTAGGATGTTCGAATCCCAGTGATTGTTATTGTACCGTGATGAATTAGTTACTTGCCCAGCGATCATATGCATCTTGGTAAATTTCCACATAACGATCAATATTCATATTTTCAATTGTTTCAATATATTTATCCCAATTTGATAATGGTTCTACTCCAGTAATAAATTTCGCTTCCATTTGTTCTACATAAGATTCTAAATCAACTTCAATGGTGTTGATTTCTTCTTGTTCCTCATCCGTTAAGTACACTAACGGATAAGCTGTCTCCGCATATGGATCTACTTTTGCTTTTGTTTCTTCTTCAATAAATAAGTCAAATTCAGATCTTGGTGCATTTTCTACTAAATCAACTAGCATTGGTGTCGTAATACCATATGCAGGTGTCAATGATCCACGATAATCTTCACTACTGTCATATTCTGCTGGCAATTCTTTAAATTCGCGCATGCCATCTTCGCCTTCTTCCCACAGGTAACCTTCAGGGCCTTGGTCAAAGAAATCGCGCCCTTCTTGTGAATACAGATAATCAATCCATCTAATAGAAGCTTCTGGATGCTCATTATTAGAAGTTATCGCAAAAGCACCTCTACTAATTCCAGGATTACCTGGTAATACAATTTCAGGTGAAACATCACTTGTTAATGGATGGAACATTGGATTATTTATTGCCTCTTCTTCCGTTTGTCCTGTTGTAAAGAACGAGAACCAATCAGGGAATAAACCTAATCTATCTTGTTGACCTTTTGCTTTTTTCTGTTCATCAGCTTGAGAGAATGTTTCTTGATCCAGTAACTTTTCATCATACAATTTGTTCATATACGTTAAATATTCTTTGTAATTCTCTGATGCTGGTGCATAACGAACTGTCCCGGCGACTTCTTCAATGCCCCACTCCTTCATTCCAAATGCTGCTAGGAGCCACCTTCTTGTACTATTCATTTGCACATCTATTAAAGGAATTTCATCTGCTTCTCCATTACCGTTCGGATCTTCATCTCTAAACCGTACTAATAGATCATAGAGTTCATCTGTTGTCTTCGGTAACTCTTCTACACCTAATGCATCCAGCCATGTACCGTTATACCACATCGGACCTGCTGGCCATGCTGATGTAGGATGTTGGTTGACTGCTGGTAATGCGTAAATGTGTCCATCCGTAGTAGTGATGGATCTTTCTATTTCTGGATTTTCTTCCATTAAGGCTTTGAAATTCGGTGCATATTCATCAATTAAATCTTCTAGTGGAAGTAAAACACCTTGTTGGCCGTAATCAACTTCCATACCTGGGGTCAAATCTGCTGTTCCTGCGCCAAAAATAATATCTGCTATATCTCCGCTAGCAAAAGCTAAGTTCAATTTAGTTTGAAACTCACCTAAAGGTGGTGTATCATATTCAAAATTGACATTTGTTTTTTCAGAATACTGCTGTAACGTCGGCATGTCCTCCCAATCCGCAAGACCAGTACCTGGAGCCATTAAAGATAATGTAATCTCTTCATCCACGATTGGATAGCCTTCTTTATTTACTGCAACATCTTCTGATTCATTATCCCCATCACTAGTGCTCTGTTCTGTTGTGTTTTCATTACTACAAGCTATTAAAGATATTAAAAGTACTGCAAAAACTATAGCTAACCAAATACTCTTTTTCATTTTTTAACCCCTTTCTTTAACTTTTTAAATGATATTTGTTTGATATACTTATGCATTATATTTTTTACATCACCTCCTTAAAGTCCCTCTGAGCTATCCTTTTAATGAACCAATCATGACACCTTTCACAAAGTATTTCTGTAAAAATGGGTAAACAATAATCACCGGTAACGAAGATACAATCATGACACCATATTTAATAATTGCCGCTAACTGTTGTTGGCTATTTATTAATTGAGCAGCCTCTCCAGTTACATTCGCATTATTGGATGACATATCCTGCAATACGAGGATTTCCCTTAAAACTAACTGTAATGGAAATAAATCACGGTCTGAAATATAAATTAGTGCGTTAAAGTAACCATTCCAGTGTCCTACACCATAGAATAGTGCCATTACAGCTATAATTGGCGCAGATAGCGGCAAAATAATTTTAAAGAATAACTTAAAATTCGATGCGCCATCAATAATTGCTGCTTCTTCTAACCCTTTTGGTATGGTTGATTGGAAGAAAACTCGCGCAATAACAATATTCCATACTGCTGCAGCATTCGGTAGAACCATTGCCCAAATGGTATCAATTAAACCTAAATCCCTTACAACTAAATAAGTTGGAATTAATCCACCTGTAAAGAACATGGTTAGTACAAAGATTGCTGTGAAAAAACCTCTTCCATAGAAATCTTTTCGTGATAATGCATAAGCTGCTGGAATAGTTACTACCAAGTTAATGAATGTACCTAAAGCGGTATAGATAATGGTCATTCCATAACCACGCCATATCGAATCATTTCCAAAAATCAGTCGATAGCCTTCAAATGTGATATCTTTTGGAAATAACCACATTTCGCCTGTATTTACTGCTGTTGGATTACTTATGGATGCGCTGATAATATAAATCAATGGGTATAATACAATTACTAACGCAAAAGTTAGAAAGCAATATACAATGAACTTAAATAGTTTATCTGTTTTTGTTTCATATAATGTTGATGTTTCCATTTCTCCACCCCTTTACCATAAGCTTGTTTCACTTGTTTTCCTTGCAATTTGATTAACCGCTATTAATAAAATTGCATTAATGACTGCATTAAATAAACCTACGGCTGCTGCAAAGCTATACTGTGCATCTAATAAACCTGCTTGATAAACAAATGTTGCAATTACATTGGACGATTCCATATTTAATGGATTCTGTAATAATAGGATTTTTTCAAAACCTAGTGCCATAATATTTCCCAAGTTCATAATTAACAATATAACCATTGTCGGTACTAGTGTTGGAATATTGATATACAAAATACGTTGCAATCTTGATGCCCCGTCTACAATCGCCGCTTCATGTTGCTGCGGGTCAACACCAGATAATGCCGCTAAATAAATGATGGTACCCCAACCAGTGCTTTGCCACACACCTGATAGTACATAAACTGTTTTAAACCACGCTGGTTCACTCATAAAAGCAATTGGTTCAAAGCCAAAAAATGCAATAATATGATTGATAATACCTGTTGTAGGAGATAAGAAAGCAATAATCATACCTGAAATAACTACCACAGAGATAAAGTGTGGTGCATATGTAACTGTTTGAACAGTTCGTTTATAAAGCCCGTCTTTTGCTTCATTTAATAATAGAGCTAATATGATTGGTAACGGGAAACCTACCACTAATTCGTAAATACTGATTCCTAATGTATTTTTTAATAAGTCCCAGAAATAGTACGAATCGAAGAAACGTATAAAATGTTTAAATCCGACCCATTCACTTCCTAAAAACCCTAAGGATGGGACATAATCTTTAAATGCTATTTGAATACCATACATTGGTACATAATGAAAAATAATAAAATAGATGAATGCTGGCAAAATAAAAATATATAGTTGCCAATTCTGAATTATTTTTCTATTCTTCTTTGTCTTCACTTTAATTTTCTCTTTATTTGATACTGCGGACTCTACACTGCTCATGTATCACTTTCCTCCTTTTCCCTACTTGGTCATTCGCTTTCTGCTATCTGACACCATCATAGCGACATATTGTAAACGTTATCAATATGTTGTTTTTGTTCTAGCTTGTCATCTTTTCCTTATTTCCTTTCAAAACCTTTATTAGATAACGCTTTCACAGTTTGCTAATATGTGAAACTTTACCTCTATGTTAATTTTGACATATGTCAGAATATCACTTGTCAGTGCTATTTTGACGGTGAATCCCACTTTTCTACATAGAAAGAGGAGTGAACTACTTATATATAAGTAGCTCACTCCTCTTTTTTGTATCCTTTATATTTCTTCTGTTTCTCCTTCACTGTAATATTGACGGTATTTTCCTGGAGTCATACCAACAATACTCTTAAATTTCCTAGTGAAGTTAGCGACATCTTTATATCCTACATCGATCACGATACTCTTTATCGGTAAATCTGTATGGATTAAATCTTGTTTCACTTTTTCGATACGCAAATTTTGCACATATTGTTTAAAATTAGAACCTGTTTGTTCCTTAATAAATCTACTTACATATGAGGCGGATAAATGAAATTCTAATGCGATTTTCTCTAAAGATAAATCATACAAATGGTAATGTTCATCTAAATAGTCAATAAGATCATTTTTTAACTGAGCATTTTGACTCCTTTTATTGCTATTCACTTCATCACACGTTTGTACAATTAATTTATCCAACTCACTGTGCAATTCTTCAATGGATTGAAAATCAAAAATAACTTCTAATTGATTTTGGCGTGGCGTAATACCAACTTCTGATATAGTCTTAATAACAGTGTTAATAATGTCAAAGCTAATTGCCCTTAAAAAAGAATGTGATATTTCTTGATGCTTTATTGTATTCACTATAGAAATAAGCGATTCTTTAGCAACTTGTGCATCACCATGCTTAATACTCTGCACAATTTTGAGTAATTCGTCTTTTGGATAACCTAATGACGCAGTTGGTTCTTTTTCAATCTCCTCAAAATAAATACAACTACCTTGTGCATAATAATATTTATACTCCAAAGCTGCTAATGCTTCAATATATGATCTATTCACTACCGTGATATCATGAACAATAGAACCTGTACTAATAATCGGTCTTATACTTAACTTCTTCTTGGACTCTGCTCTTAACTTTTCGACAAAGTTACGACGTTTCGCTGAAGCTGTTTCGAAATCACCATTTATTTTAATGATCAACGCGATCCCGTTTACATACAATAAATCTACACCAAATGCTTTCACATCAGCTAGCTCCGTACTATTCACCATTTCATAAATGGTTTCCTTCTCGATCAGTTTTTTGGAAGAAGAACGACCACTCTCTAAAGAGATAATAAGTGATGCATAATAATCTCCCTCGATGTCTAAGTGTACAGTACTACTATAACTAGTAATCTCTTCTTCCGTACGAAAATCACCTTTTAATATCTTCGTAATAAATTGATCTCTTACGAACGATTGATGTTTATAAACGGTTTCACTTAGTTTCTCATGATCTTCAAATACAGATGTAACAGTTTGTTTAATAGTTTCTAATTCATTAACTGTCACACCAATTTTTCGATTGTGACTAACAGAGTTAAATAGTGAACGAATTGGATTATATTGCTTTCTCGCAAGAAAAATAGCTAATAATCCCCCAATAAGGAATACACTTACACACAGAAGTAATATTAATAAGCGCGTATCAGACAACCGCTCAAAAAATTGTGCCGTCTCCATGATGGTTACGAATTTCCATTCAGAAACTGGAGATTCCACTGCTGCTAAAGAGTATTTATTATTATTCAATTCAATCTGATTGATCCTTCTATATTCACTCTTATCTATTGATACATCATGAATATTGACTGATGGATCTTTTATGGTAGAAGCAAGTATATTGTTATTTCCTGATACAATATAAGAATTACCTTTAAAATCGCCCATCACGTTCTCAATTAATTCATTTAAACGTCTCTCATTAATTAAATATAAAACAGATCCATATGTACTATTACTATCTAATGTAATTGGCGAAAAATAGGCAACATAGTTTACTTTTTCTCCATTACTGTTTTGTTTTTCAAATAGCACATTATTAGGAATCGTTGTATGAAGCATTTCCCCGAATTCATTTAGATTTACATTATAGAATGGGTATTTATTTAAAAATGCTTGGATACTAAATGATCCCTCAGAGGAATAAATCATATTACTATGGTGATAGAAGATTAATATTTCATCTACTAGTGAACTATTCGCTTTATATTTCTTTAATTCCGCTACCGCTTCTAAACCATAATATGGATGATTAATCATATATGGCGTTAGTCTTGGATCCCGTGCAATTCTATTCGATAGAGACTCTAATTCGCTCATTCGCTCATTTGTAATGGTAGCAACCTGTTCTAATTTCGCTAAATTAGATTGTTCAATCTCTGATTTCAAGTTACTAACAGAGTTCAGATAAATAATGGAACTCATAATAACAAAAGGTACAAAAAAGACAATTAAATACGAAACAATATAATTAATAAATAATTTAGATTTAAACAAGGTATAACCTCCTTGCAGTAAAATCATTAACTCCTTTCATAGGAAGGGGTTTTACTTTTCTGTTCTATCTTCTCTTTATTTTCTTCTACTGCTAAACATGCACGGTAAGAAAACCATAGAATGGGATATAACGTTAAAGGTACTCCAACAAAAGCAGTAAGAACTGGAAGGCTCATATATAAATAATAGAGAATAAGTAAAGAAAGTAATATTGCAACGGCCTCCAAAGGTCGAGCCAGAGCAATCAAGAAGGCTTGTCTAAAATATTGTACGATTGATAATTCATATCGAACGAAGACAATTAAGAAATAGGAGAAACTAGTGACACATACACTGATTAGGACTAACAAAATCGCATGAAAATAAAAATTTTGAATATAGGTTTTGGACACAAAGTAATCCATGTATAAAAATAAGCCAATACATGCCCAACCTAAAAATACTATGTTTGCTTTTACGAAATTCTTCTTATATACTTGCCAAAATTCCTTGGTAATGGATATGTCTGGATCAACTGTGAACCATTTATAGATAACAGATGTTAAAGCAATCGTCGCAGGAGCAAATCCGAATAAGCCCATACCTAATAATGTGGATACAAGCCAATATATATGTAAAACCATCACCTTGCCTAACCAATGACCAAATATATATAAATATTTGAAGAAGCCATTAATTGCTATCATGTTTCATCCCCCTATCTTAATATTATTTCTATCATAGCAAAAAAACACGCCAAAAAGAAAGCCCTTTCAAAACAAAAGTATGTATCTAGTCTTCTCAGTAAAGCAATTTCTTTATAAAAGGTCGTATTTCTAGCTTTGGTTGTTTTTTGTAGTCATTGTTTTGACAAATCGATTTAGCCTATAAAATGATAGCTATAACATAATTTATTAACTGATCACAAAAATATTTTAAAACAACAGGTAATGGTTACAGTTACCTTTGTTGTTTTATTCTATAATGACTATTTTACTTTAAGTTATTAGAATTATAATTTTAAGTTGATTTGCCAACAGCCGACTGCTAATAGGGGTATGGGTTTAGCGTATGAAAATGACTTCGATATAGTAATTATTTTAACAAAGAGACAAAAGCGTTAGTGAAGCGGACTCTCGCGCGTCTCATTCAGAATTTGGTTGTAACAAACTAGAAAGATCCTGTGTTTTTTGTTCTTTCCCATTTAAGCAGAAAATGTAATCATTAATGCAATAAAACTATAAAATATGTAATATCAAGGTTGTTACAATGAAAATAGCAGGATGTTTTAATAGAATAAAATGAAAGGGTTTACAAATACTAAAAGAGGTGATGCTAGAATAAACAAAGTGACATCCTGATCTAGACTTAGAGTTATATTTTATAAAGGAGGAAATTTGATGGCTACAAAAAAACCACTAATTTGGGTATTATTTCTATCATTGTTTATTTCGCCATTACTATTGATTGGTAATGATGTAACAAATGCAGCAGCAATCGATTCGATACCAAACACAGAACGACACTTCAAAGACTATGACAATAGTTATCTATCCGTAACTGGCTATGCATCAAAAGGGGTTCATGATCGAAGTGAATACATGGATACTTCTTATTATCGTAAAGCCAAAACAGAAAGAGAGTTTCTACAGGCACTATTGGATGCCGAAAATGGGGACGTTAAAGTAATTGAAATAGCAAAGGATCTTAATTTGGGATGGAAAGCATTAAATCTAACTGAAGAAGAAACGAAGAAATATCGCTTTATAAGAGAATACCGAGATCCTACGAACGGATTCACCAATCCAAAGTTAGTAGCCTCCGGGGTTTCGAAAATAGACGTAAATAATGTGGATGGATTAACGATCTTTTCTAAAAAAGGAAAAACCATTAGAAGCGCGGAAATAAATTTACAACGATCATCCAATGATATTGTCATCCGAAATTTGAATTTTGACGGCATGTGGCAATGGGATGATACAGGAAGACATAAGGAAGTAGGCTGGACGTTTATTAATGTAAATGGTGCCAACAACGTATGGATTGATCATTGTCAATTCTCGATTGCATCAGATGGACTAATTGATATTGAAAATGGTGGCTCAAATATTACCATCTCCTGGTCTACATTCGGTTTACCTGCTAGTGAACATCCAGCAAAAGATAGTGATATCTATCAATCGATACAATACATGGAAGAAGCATATATCGCAAACACACTAGGATCAGACAGTGTATACTACAACATGCGTAATGACGGAGCGACGAAAGAGCAAATTATGGCATATGCTGCCTATCACAGCAAAGTACACTTAACTGGCTCAGGGGATAAAGATTATGTAGACTATGTAAGCAGCAGTGGAATGGATTATAAAGATGGTAATCAAAGAATTCGGTTAACCCTTGCTTATAATCAATATACCAATATCGGCCAGCGAGTTCCGATGATCCGACAAGGAACAGGCCATGCATACAACTTATATCTTGATAACTCGACACACCAGAATGTATTAGATAATGTAACGGCTGTTGCGGAACACGGAAGATACCACCTTTCACGAGCACTTAATGCAAGAAATGGCGCCTCAATCGCTAACGATACTTCAGTATTCCATGACATTAATGAACCAATTATCGGTGCGGAGATTCAAGGGTTAGATACGAAGAACATGGCTGACCAATGGGCGGAGCTCTTCCAGCATGCCTATAACCGAAATTTAATCGTAAACTCCAAAGTAATGAACCAATATGGAACATTTACAGGAAGTAGTTGGGACAATAATGGTGAAAACCTATTCACAACTGGTTTCACATGGCATGACAAATCAACCATCGGAAACTGGGCCTGGTCTTCACATATTGTCGGAAGTGAAGATATGGAAAAAATGAATCCACCGTCAGAACCTTTTACGTTTGAGTATAAATATGATGAGCAACTTCCTTATACCTATCATGTCATTCCGTTAGACCGTGTGGTAGATACGGTTAAGGAATATGCAGGGGCTAACAAAATCAATCAGAGTCCAAAAGGTTGGTTAAAGACAGAGTATAGCGCGAAGAAGAAAAATGGATATTATCAAAATGCGCATTAACAGTTAATCAAGAACATGGCGAGATGAGAAAATTGGCTTTTCCCAGCGTTGGTGATGATCCTATGATATGATTATGACCATTTCCATAACCCGTAGTGGGCATTACTGATTATAGAATGGCGGTTCATAAAGAGATCAGCTGTCAAAAGGTTAATAGACCTCTCCTATTCACTAGGTCGGTTAATAGGGAGGTCTATTTCCGTTTGATCAGCGATACGGTCAAAGCGAGCAATGAAATGAAGAAAATACCACCATTACATCACCCATATTATCGATCATTAACATCCTATTTCATATCTTGTTATCCTGTTAGTTTAAAAAATCTCTCTTATATTGAACAACTAGATATATTCCCGAAGCGATGAATGCCAAACCATATTTAAATAGGAAGAAAATTTGCCACATATATTCTTTCGGGAAAATCAAATCACATATAACAATTCCACATAACATAATGAGGGAACTTTTCAAATTTATTAAATTCGTTCTTTCGTCACCTTTACCCATTTTCTTCGTAAATACAAATATTAGAATCATTCCAACTACAAGCAATACAAAACCGCTACCAAGGAGGATATTCCAATTACCAGGTGATTGTTCCGCCCAGGTTCTTAAAGGATCAAAGATAGACTCAATTTTCATTTTAATCATTTCCTTTCTCATAAGTAAAAATATCGTTCACATCAACTTCAAAGAAATCAGCAATACGAAAGGCTAGTAGTAATGTAGGAACATAATTTCCTTTTTCCATTACAAAAATGGTTTGTTTAGAAACACCAACTTTCTCTGCCAGCTCTCGCTGAGACATTCTGGCAAGGACTCGATATTCATACACTTTATTGGATATCGAATCATCAAAATTCCCTTTCATTATCATCACCTCTACAGAAATTATAAACTTTTTCTTTAAAAAAGTAAAGTATACTTATACAAATTAACAATAAATTTATCTGATCGTTTGATTCATACAACTTACCTAGACGTTCTTCATACCCATTTACGTGTGCGTTAACTTCATAAAAAAGCCTAGTTCCTCCTTATTTATACGGAGGAACTAGGCTTGGGGACTTCCACAAAGATAATCTTCTTTTAAAAATTTAAAAACTCAGGTCGTGATTGTTCGTGCTTATCGAGCATAATTTGTTCCGGCTTGATACCCTGCTCACGAAGTACTTCTATGTTCTGAACAAGGAATTCATCACTGCCGACAATATAGAAGAGACCATCCTTATCTGCAGCAAAATTATGCACTTCTTCATAGTAGTCTTTACGGTTATCAACAAACTGTGACGTGAATTTCTTATCAGGCACGGATTCAAAAATATTGGTGAACAAGAAATCTCTTGATGAATCAATGTTCAGGGAATGAATGTGATTGACATTGTCAGCACGTTCAAAATAATCAAGTACAAGCGGTCTGAATGTTGCTAGACCTACACCAGATGATAGCAAGTAAACATTTTTATCTTCTCTTTTAAGCGGGACATTTGAATGGGTCTTAAACACTGCCACTTCCTGGCCAATCTCCATATTTCTTAAAATCGATTTAAACTCAGAACACTGCTCTTTAATACGTGTCGTGATACCAATTGAATTTTCATGCGGTAATGTGGAGATTGACATGTGACGAATCAGGCTACGATTTGGTTTATCTCCAGCATTAAAACCTTCCAGTGCTAAATGAATGTGGGAACCTTCTTCCCATGTATAGCCTTCCGGACAGTCGAGCAGGTACGTTTTGACCTCAGGTGTTTCTTCTATGATCCTATTTATTTTAGTCCAGTATATTTGCATGATATATTCTCCTTATTCCATTATAGTATTGTTACTCTACTATACAATAGATGATAATAATTCTCAATTAAATAGATTGGTTATTTCGCATCATTTATGTGAAATACATTTACTATTAAAGTTTCATTATTTGTAATCACTAGTTGTCAGCCGCTTGTGATTGATGAAATAGTAACTACTCATAACACCTATATACCAGAGCGGTTAACAAGATAAGAAAAGTAATGGTTTTCTGTTTATATAAAACTGTTTTAAAAATGGGACGTGTTAATGAAAACAAATTATTACCAACATGCTTTGAATATAGAATGAAAGGGGTTATGCTTAACGTTACGATAGATCAGGCATTTTAGAATGCGTATGAAAATAAAAACGGTTAAAGATGGTGATGGCCATCCATTAAAAACTTATCTTTTATGGCATATATTTACACGCTCTCATTCTATACAGTGTTGTTAGACGAGAAAAATAATAAGAAAACTACCTATGCGGTGGACTATAGATAATGAGTTGAAGAGGAGCATACAGCTGAATTATATCGCGATGTTAAGCATATTGGGTCTTCCAAACTTCCAGCTACTTTTCCTGTAATAGGTGGAGTAATGGAAGTGGCCAGCGGCATGGATGGAATAAATCGGATATATTATGTTACAAATGAAGGAAAGGCAAATTTGATATATCCAGATGATCGTTCATTTAGAGGAATGCGTCTGAGGTTTGACAAACGTTTCCCGCTTGTGATAATACCTTTTTTAGCATTGCATATGGTATTCTTCTAATTCTATATATTCTAGAAGTCGAACTCTTTTCACAGAATAGATAAATCAACATAATTGCTATTGGATGAAAGGGCTACCCCTTCTATAGGCAGTTGTCCACATCGAGGAGTTGCCCACTTTATCAGGTTAGTATTACTTGTAACCCAATAAGAAAAGACAGCATCACTTACACTGTCCTCTCTTTTCCCTTCGACGATATAAGAATTGCTTGTCGCATAATTCTGATAAAGTAAAGCAATCGCTTCACCCTTCAATTATTTAGCGTTAACATACTAAAAAAGAAGTAAAACCTTTGCGAGGTTCTAGTTCTTTTAGTTATCACCAATTTTTCTAATGGGGATAATTGCTACACTTTCCATAGCTCACTTAGGACTTACTAGTATTTTACATTCGTTTTTGTCTACAAGTAATTTTTCAAAGCCTTCTTCAATAATATCATCTATTGAAATCTTATTTGTGATTACGGGATCAGCTTTAATAGAACCCTTTGATAATAGATCAATAACTTCTGCAAATATGTTATTATATCCAAGTGAAGCTGTAATTTTCTTTTCACTAATTAACTGTGATGCTGGATGATAAGAAATTGGTTCAGCGAAGACACTTACCACCATGAATTCACCATTTGGCTTGGCACTTTCTAGTGCGTTATTAAACGTGACCTCAATACCTGCCGCATCATAAGAAACATCCACTCCACCATTCGTCATTTCTTGAATGATCTTAACCGCATCCTCTTTGGAAGGATCAACCACAACGTCTGCTCCCATTTGTTTAGCTAATTCGCGACGTTTCTCATTCACTTCCACTACAAAAATCTTACTAGCGCCGGCAGCACGTAAGGTTTCTGATAATAATAGACCAATTGGACCTGCGCCATACACAGCAACCTTATCTCCTACTCTAAATTCACTATTTCGAACGGCATGTAACACAACAGCAGTCGGTTCTACTAATGCTGCTAACTCATAGCTAAGATTATCTGGTAGCACATATACATTTTCTTCTTTCACGACCACGTATTCCGCAAAGCCACCATTCTCGTGAAGACCGTAAGATTTCATATCAGGACATGTATTATAGTTTCCTTTCTTACAGGACGCACATTCCCCACATCCCCAGATAGGTTCGACAACAACACGATCTCCTGACTTAAATCGCGTAACATTTGCTCCAACTTCCACTACTTCGCCTGTAAATTCATGACCTAATATCATTTTATCTTCTGTAATAAAAGTTCGGTGCATATACTCATGTAAATCGGTACCACAGATTCCTGCGTATTCCACTTTCACCTTTACGGTATCACTTGTTAATTCTGGTGTAGTAATCTCTTCTACTTTTGCATTTTTTGAATCATAATAGACTAGCGATTTCATAATACTTTCTCCCCTCTGATGTCATCTGCTTTTTTGTAAGTCGGTTAACTAATATTGGACTGTAAAGACAGATCTATAGACTAGCAATTAATATTTGCGACAATGATGATTACTGCACGATCGACTAAAGTTATATGGTGGCGAAAAACAGACTTTGCACGATTTATCTCGTTTCACAGTCCGTTGTTCTATCGTCCGTTTTATGAAAAATTTATTTACTATGACTATAGATTAGATATAAGACATAACCTAATAGAAAGCTTAAAACTAGAACTCTAAATGCCACACCTACATTCTTCTATGTGATATGATTCCATAAAAAATATCTAAAGTAATTGCTTCCTCTATTCCCAAAATAGATGGAACAACCACAAAGGTGATAAAGAACGATCGAAACTTGTTTCACTAATTTGGAGTAATGATGTTCGAATCTCTGTTTTGCATAAAGGAGCTTATTGCACGATTTCTTTCATAAATTGGGTGATTTCCTCGCTTTGTTTATCCAGTTTGCTTATATCATCCATAAATTCCGCCATCACGTTGGACTGCTCATCCGTAGATACAGACATTTCTTCCACGCTGTTTTTCAGATAACTAATGCTAGACTGTATTTCAGATAAAGACTGGCCAATTTTAGCGACAGCTTCTTTCGTACCATCTGATAATTTGCGTATTTCATCTGCCACGACACCAAAGCCAAGACCTGCTTCACCAGATCTCGCAGCTTCAATTGAAGCATTTAAACCTAACAAATTCGTTTCTGATGATATATTTTCAATCAACTGAACTACATTACTGATTTCTTCTGAATTCGTTGTCGCAATAGATGCCTGATTATTAATATCGGCACTTGTCGCAGACAGTTCTTCGGCTTGTGCTGCTACATGCTCTACTTTTGCCTGGAGGCTACTAATAATATCACGAAGCTCCATCATCTCACTTTTTACTTCCTCTTCTTCTTGCAACGTCGAAGTTATCATTAGCGTTCCAATAATCTCGGCATTTTCATCTATGATCGGGGAAGCGGAGCTCTGCATGGCGATACCATAACGGTCTTTTGGTATATATTCATTTGTTTTTTCTCCAGCTATCGCTTTTATAAGAGCTTCATTTTCATCTAACATGGCATAGTCCCCGACTTTCACACCTATGTCAAAGTTCTTGGAAGGAGAAAAATATACATATCTCTCTTGATCTGTGACTGCAATGATAGTGTTTTCACCTAATATTTCCTTTAATAAAGTTGCAGTATTAACCATTGCTTTAAGTGTTGGATGCAATTCATTCCCTCTCCTTTAATTCTGGTTAGTAATATTTTTCATTAAACTTACAATTTTTTTGCTTTTGTTATCAAGGTTTTGAATATCATCCATGAACTCTACCATAATTTTAGACTGTTCTTCAGAGGATGAAGATACTTCCTTAATGCTTAAAGTAAGATTCTCATTACTGGAACGGATCTCACTTAAAGAGGTGTCGATTGTTTTAACTGCATTTCTTGTATTATCCGATAGTTTACGGATTTTATCGGCGACCAGACTAAATCCTTTTCCAGCTTCACCCGAACGTGCTGCTTCAATCGCGGCGTTTAAACCAAGCAAATTTGTCTGATTGGATATTTGGTCAATTAGCTGAACTACTTCACCTATATGCTTTGAATTATCATTAGCATGAGTTGCTTGTTCACTAATTTCATTGCTGGTTGCAGATAATTGTTCGGCTTGTGCTGCAACGTGTTGAACTTTTCCTTGAAGTCCGTCAATCAATTTGTTAATTTTGTCCATTTCTTTATCAAGACGGACTTTATGTTCTAATGTCCGACTTAGGGATAATAAGCCCACGATTTCATTGGTACTATCATCTTTGATTGGTAGAATATCCGTTACAACCGGGGCCCCAAAAATTGTTGGATCTAACGTGGTATCACTGAACTTTTCTCCTTTTATGGCACGTGCATATTGCTCAATGTCAGGAATAGCAGGCGTTCCTACTGCAACATCAAGGTTTAGCACAGTAGAAGGTTCAAAATATACAAATTTTTCAGTATCTATAATTCCCATTGCGGAGGTAGGCCCTATGGTTTCTTTAATAATAGGGGCAATGTTAACCACTGCCTGTAAACTGCTGTTCATAGTCTAGCTCCTTTTTTAATAATAATCATTATTTATATCGGCTGTTTTCAATGAGTAATAAAGGGTATTTAGACAAAATCCTTTTATTTTTTGGTAGAGGCAGTGAATACACACTTATCCATTACCTAGGAAACAACAACTGTAGCTCGATATAAAGAGAATTAAGATTTCAAATAGATGTTTCTATAAGATATCGGAAATTAGGAGAAAGGAAAAATTTTAGGAAAGATGAAAAGAGAACTGTTTCACGGTGAAAAAGTGAAAAACAGGACACGCCTTCCTCATTTGTGTATCAAGGGAGGAGGAAAGGTTTTGTCTGGTTTCATTGTAAAACTCAGGATATTAAAATGTAATTATCGATTGTGATAGACCTCTCCTAGTTACTTGTTGGGCAAATAGGGAGGTCTATTTTCTATTGATCAACGAAACGATCAATGCGAGTAATGCAATCAAGAAGGTACCGAAAAATTAAGGAATCATAGGCTAAATTCGCCACGTCCTGTGGCAACACCTGCATGACCTTCTTCCTGAAGCCCTCCATAAAACTTTCATACATACTCATAGCATCCCCCCTTTCTTTAGGGAATTAGCCGACCTTGCCCTAAAAGAACATTATCAAATTCTCAGTATACCATAACCAGCACGAACATTCGTTCTATTCTATGAATTATTTATTCACATTCTCATTGGAGGTTCTAATGAAAAAAAATAGAAGTAGCTGCAGCCTATATCGAAAATGATAACCATGAAACTCTCTGTGCTTTACGTCCCCATCATATGAGCCTCTCGAACAAATGGGAGTTACCTGGGGGTAAAATTAAAAAAAGTGAGACTGCACAGGAAGCATTACAAAGAGAAATATCAGAAGAACTAGATTGTAAAATAGCAACCCATGAGATCATTTGTGAACATACACATGAATATGACACTTTTATTATCCAATTACACGTCATAAGAGCTACTATTATTGAAGGTACACCTAAAGCAAGCGAACATGCTAAATTAATATGGCTTTCCAAAGAATATTTAGATTCGATCGTGTGGGCACCAGCAGATATTCCTGCTATAGAAAAAATCATGAAAGATAAAAAGGTCTTCCTCATAGCACGAGGAAGACCTTTTTATTACAGCGACTAAAGCGTATACCGGTACCATAATCAAGTCGTCATTTATAAAATATGCTTATTAGCCTGAACAATAAGCTTTGCTGGCATTTTTTCATGAAGCTTCCAAACAAAACTAATCGATTTACTTCCAGAGTTCCTTAAGTTGGAAAACAAATATATAATACACAGCATAAGTAATTGATCTAATCAAAAAAAGGCCAGGTTTTACACTCTATATCTCGCTCTCATGTAGCTGCCCTTTCAACTGTTCATAGTAATTATTACTGTATATTTCATGATAGATGTACATATCAAACATGGTTGGTGCATGTACATATTTTAAATAAACAGACTGTAAATCAGGTAGAAAAGGCAAGGTAACTTTCCCGAATATGTCTTCCCTTTCTTCAGAAGGTAATAAAAATAGGTTATACCAATTATAGTCTTGCCCCAGGTTCAAAGAATTTTTTAGTGCCTGCTCGTACATATATTGTTTAGTAATATCCCCTATGCCTGGTGTGTTATTTTGCAGCTTACCATCTGGATCAAAAGCAGTTATATAATACTTAGCATCTAGAATGAAAAAACTGTTAAACTCAGGTCGATTGCTAAGGATATCTGGAATCAGCGTGTCAGTCACAGTTTTTTCATCAGAAAAAAAGTCTGTCCATACCGGTTTCGGAATGTCATCCTTAAAAACTTTATATTGATTGTTTAGTACATATGCACATACTTTCTCCCACACTACATGAAAAGTTCTTGTTCCAAAGAGATGGATGTGATCTTCGGCGTTTATACCTTTTTCCTGAGATAAAAAATTATATAATCCGTTAAGCAACCGAAGTTTCTGGTCATTAAACTGAACCTGTATCTCCCTTTCAATTACATACATTAGGTAATCTATGGAGCCAAGATCTTCTGATTCAATGTTAAAATCAACAACTGGATAGTCATATGGATTAATCAGTGACAGCTGTTCCATATAATCACTTGCTTCTGACAGCACATATTTATGTATTTGACGAATAACATCTTCTTCATCCTGATAGATTTCAGATGTGTACATTTCAAGATAATAAGGTCTTCCATCACTTATATACACATCTTGTTCTTCTATTGTCTTGATCCAATTTATTTCACCTTGACCATTAAGCTCTTCATGTTGATTCTCACTGCTATATAATCCATGCTCCATATAATCCATTAATAAAAAATCTATCATTGGTATTAAGTTAAATGACGATTCTATTTCCGCTTCTCCTAAAGTTTCTTTCTGTTCTTCATCTAGATTCTCACGCTTGGAATACTCCAGAAATAAACGCAGAAGTTGTTTAATCCCTGAAACATCCGCTATATTAGAAAAATATTTTGGAGCGAACATTAAAAACCTATTTTCATACTCTATCAACCCAACGTATTTAAACTGATAAGTCAGATCTTTGTTTTGAGCAATAATTTTTCTTTCGCGCATTCTACGCATAAATTGATCAAATTTTTCCATTGATAAATTCATTTTCCTAATAATATCACTTTCAGTATATGAAGCAAGTTCTTTAAAATAAATGATCATAAAATCCCTACTCTTGATTTGTATTGATTTGCAGAAAATTCAGGAAACCTTCTGAAAATATACTTTCGTCAGCACTTTCCTTCTTATAAATTTCTAAAATTTTCGAGAAAGATGGTGCTGTCTTATTAAAAAGAACAGACTTGTTCGTTTTTAGAACATCCTCTGACAAATACATAAGCAGCTTATTTTTAAATGCTTCTTTAAACCTATGCTCATCCTTAAGAATAGCTTCTTTAATAAAGAAAGGTCCAATTAATTTATCTTCTTTCATATTCCTTACATTAGATAATAAAAATTCATTCAGCTTAACACGGAAAGTATTCCAATCGATCGCTCCAAATGTTGGAATTGTTACGGTAATACCTTCTATCTCATCTTGGTTATCATCAATACCTATGTACTCAAAATCAAATCGGCGTTTAAACGCACTATCCATTGGAGTAACACCTTGATCAGCTGTGTTCATCGTAGCCCAAATATAAAAATTATCTGGTAAGAATAATTCATTATTTTCAAGGGTGTAATGTGCTTTCTCGTTCAAGTAAGTTTTCACTTCTTCGGAAACCATTATTTTATATTCACTTTCCCCATCGTCATTACGATCTAGCAATTGAAAGATATCTCCAAACACTGCCGCTGTATTTGCACGATTAATCTCCTCAACAACTAAAACATAATTGCGATTCTCAAATTTAAGAGCTTTAGCCAGTAATCTTAGTAGTGGACCAGGTACTAGCTCATAAGTAATATCATTCGTGCCGCTTATAGGCTTAGGTTTATATGTTCCTACAAATTGACCATACGAATAATTGGGATGAAAAGTTACCCGTTCATAATTACTGCCAAAATAAGCTTTTCTTTCGCCTTCAAGCTCAAAGCTCTTTCCAGTACCTGGGGAGCCAAAAATAATTCGATTATGAGCTAAATGGTGCTCTTTCGGATCTTCTGTAGGACTTTCATACACTTGACCATTTTCTCGTACTTGATCAACAGTGAGAAAAGGTTCAACCATTTCTGTTTCAACTCGATTAAAAAAGGATTCCTCTACTTCAAACAGCTTACCAACTTCGTTAGGATTACCTTGAATAACAGACATATAAAGAGGATGATTAAGGTCATGGATTCTCTCTGAACTGACTCCATACTTAGATTCTAGTTCCTTACTTAAAGTTATCACAGTTCCATTTATTTCTGTAACTTTAAACGCGTATCTGATTTCCTGAATAGGTGCCGTTACAAAACCCAGAAGTCTGTCTCCGGCACTAAGTGATTCGGCTCTGAAGACAGAGGAACTTCCCCGACTCAAATCGGTATTAATTCTAATATCTAACTGAAATGTATTTTCCGCCTCAATATATGTAAAAGGATTGTTTAACGACTGAATAGTAAGTAATGCATATCTCACTTATAATCCCCTTTCTACTTCTACTGTACTAAACTCCCAGTTTATAGGTCGACTGGCAAAATAGTAAGTCCCATCATTATTTTTTGTTAATATTAATTTGTGTTTACTTTTGAAGTTATCCATACCTTCTATATTCTGTAATCCGTTTAAACGATATGACTGAAATTCTACGGACGCATCAGCACGCTTCTTAATCAGTCCATTATCCTCAATTGTCAGTGTAACTGATTGACCACCTTCTGTTAACACCTCAAATGAATAAGGGAGATTATTAAAAAACTGGTCAAACCTATCCTGATTCCATGTTACAAACTGCTTCTGGTCGCCAAAATATTCCAGAACCACAATCGATTTATGCTTTAAATAATTTAAAGAGTAGGTGCTTTGTCCATTATTATCAACAACTCGCTGCAGAATCACTTCATCCCCTGGATTTAATTCTTGTGCTCTTGCAAACGGTCCAAATTGAATCAGTCTGTTTTCACGTCCGAATGTCATATTGAATGCTCGATGAGTACCGTCTTTCTGATCAATAAAAGTCATTGAACGGTTGGTTGTATTCTCAAAAAAAGTATTAGTAATAACATCTTCTTTTGGAAAATAAATATAACTGTCATTAGTACCTGACTGCCCAATAGCTGTCGGAGTCAATCGTGTGGAAAAACTGCTGATTTTCATGTAAGCTCCTCCTCGTTTATCGTCGTACTGTCAATATTTTTCTTATGAAAATAGCTTTTTTGCTTGGTTTTATAACTTTTTATACAAAAAAACTTGCCACCCCCTTCAAAATAGGGTATTTATGAAGTAACCACACTACACAAATACCTAAAAAGGATGTGACAAGTTTGTTACTTCAATTTATAACCTATTTAGTTGAATATATCAAGTATCAAGAACGAATTATTTATGCTTTACTTGGTGTGGTATTAGGTAAAGCCATTGCTCGACCAGCTTATGATGACCTACCAATCAACCTTATCGAAAATTACAAGTCGATGAGATGCCCATCATTGAAAAGCTAAAAAACTCGATTATCAACAACTATTAAAGGAGTATCAACTCCAACATGGCAAGATGTTAAAGCCTGTCGCTCGCAGAAAAAATAGTGTGGTGAAGGTGCCAGCGGCGCTTACTTGCCCTAAGTGTGCTGCTCCTTCTGATTACCTTTATGCCAACAACGGAAACAAAGGACAACAATTGTGTAAAGTGTGTGATTGTGTATTTAACCAAAAGAATCGATTTGCGAAAAGAAGCAATCCTCAAATGCCCACATTGCTTTAAAACACTAGAAAGAATCAAAGAACGAAAAGATTGCGATATTTACAAATGCAAGAACAATCGTTGTTCGTTTTACCAACGTAACCTAAACAACTTGACCACAAGCACCGTTTTAAAGAAGAACCTCAAGCATTTAAACTACGATATCTTTTTCGGGCTTTTCGCTTTGATTTTCAGCCATGGCTGTTTCATCACCGGTTCAACCTAAAGTGGATTTGTCGCGGATTCATGCTTCTCCACACGTCTTAGGGTTGATCTTAACGTATTACGTTAATTATGGGATTGGTGCCCGCAAAACAGCTGCGATAATGTACGATATCCATGGTGTGAATATCTCCCACCAAACCATTCTCAATTACATGAACAGTGTGACGCTTTGGATGAAACCCTTTATCGATCATTATCCTTATCAGCTATCCAATAGCTTTTGTGGGGACGAGACCTATATCCGCGTCAAAGGACGCTGGCATTATCTAGTCTTTTTCTTTGATGCGGTGAAAAAGATTATTTTGTCTTACCCCGTGTCCGCTCACCGGGATACGGAAGTCGCCGTCCAAGCGATCGACCAAGTCCTCCAAAAGTTTGGCGAGAAAGAAAAGTTGCCAGATGATCTAAACTTTGTGGTCGATGGGAACCCGATCTATATCTTGGCACAGCATTACTTTGCGCAACATGATATCCACTTTGATATCACACATGTGATTGGTTTAACCAATAAAGATCCGGTGTCCAAAGAATATCGACCGTTAAAACAAATCATTGAGCGTTTAAGCCGCACTTTCAAAGGCAACTATCGCCCTACTACTGGATTTGATTCAGAAGCTGGATCCGTATCTTTTGTCGCGTTATTTGTGGCCTATTTTAACTTTTTACGTCCACATGCATCACTGGAGCAAAAAGTACCCGTGACGCTTCCTGAACTAGCCAATATCCTATTGATGCCTGGTAAGTGGGTGCAGCTACTAGCATTAGCTGAAGCTTTCTTGTCAGAGCAACCATCCGCCTAACGCTAACCACTTATCCACAGCGAAGTTGCTTGCCCTTGACTGCCGTGCCCCTTCTTAGGGATCAATGGTTGGGGACGGGCCCCCAGCCATTGGAGCTTAGAAGGGATCGGTCGTGGTACGCTGCATGTGCGGATGGGAGCCATATTGGCTATATTTTTGCCATCCGCCAACGGAATCACTACCTCGACCGCAAACAAAGTCAAGGGTGGCGGTCAACGAAAGCGAAGGCTCATATGTCAATGTAGTAAAAGCATTGGCTTATTTGGCGTGTTAAACTTTCCTCACCTTTTCGCCTTGATTTTCCTATTCACAAATTCTCGTCATGATTTTCAAATATCTTACAGCAACACCCCTTATGATTGGAATTTCATTTCCATTTTACTTAGTTTTCATAGAATTTTTTACAGTTCCTTTATCGTGTCCGTACCTTATTGTATCTAAAAATACAAATGCTGACAAAGAAAAGAGGATTTCCCTAGTAACTCCGTCTTTCCACGGCTCACAAAGTACAAACCCTATTCAAAGTCAGTTAGTATTTTGCAGTTCTTTCTTTTCTTTTTCCACTCGTTCTAAGTAGTCTTTAATAACCTTAGCAAACCCCCGTGCCATCAATGGTGGAACTGCATTTCCAATCTGCATGTAAGTCTTCAAGAATGGACCTAAAAAAACGTAATCATCAGGAAATGATTGTACACGAGCAGCTTCTCTGGGTGTTAAGCTTCTTACCTGTTTTGGATGTATATGTGAATGACAATCCATTTTCATATGTGCAGTAATAGTTCTCGATGGTCTATCTTCGACGAGTTTGTAATATTTATCCTTAAAAACATGACTGCGATGTTTATAAGGCATAATATCTTGGACCCGCTCGCTTGTGGAATCCTCACCTTGTTCGAGCCTGCGATAAATTTCACGGTCATTTTCATTATTGAAACGGGCTTTATGATTATAGACAATTGGCTGTTTACGTTTTTCGTTAATCAAGTCTAAATAGTCATTAGACAAATCATAATAATGGTTTATTTCTACTTTTTTCCCGTACTCTTCATGATCAGTCTCAGTCATATTCTTTTCTTCAGCGGCCTTTAACGGTCTAATATGTTCTAATGCATCTTTCAATACAAAGCGCGCATTATTCATAGTACCGACGATAATATCATTAATTACCTGATTTGCATCAATGCCGAGCTCTTCTTTAATATCCTTCCGCACGCCAATATATATCAACCGCTCTCTTCCTTGAGCCACAGAAAAATCATGAGAGTTAAATACATGATAGTCCATTTCATAATCCACTTCCCGCCCGTCAATGTCTATCCGTATATGATGAAAATCTTCCACTACCTGGTCAGCTACACTGCGCATCCCTTTCACATTTTCCATCACAACAAATTTCGGTTTAATAATCTCTACTGCCTTAACAAAGTACTTATAAAGAACGTTTCTGGGATCGTCAATAATCCTCTGTCTATTAGCATTACTGAATGATTGACAAGGTGGACCACCAATAACTACATCGACTGCCCGGTCAATATAGTTCTCTAGGTTATCCAGTATTTCTCTAATGTCACCTTGAACGATTCTTTTTTCATCAACTTCCGGGTGATTAAACATGTACGTCTCAGCTGCCACTTCTTCAATTTCATTGGCAATTTGAACTTGGAATCCTTCTTGCACAAAGCCAAGGCTTAAACCGCCAGCACCTGCAAAGAAATCAGCAATATAAAAAGAATCAGCATTGTTTTGAGCAGCTTCTTCCTGCAGTTTCGTCCTATAAGAATTATAAAATTTTTTTAAAATAAAACCTGATTCCTCTTTATGTTCACTATAATAGCTTAATATAGTAACTAACCTATCATAATCATTTCCTATGATCTTTTTTAGTTTCACTAAATCGTCCTTTGTCCTAACTATTCCGATCTCAATAAGTTCATCCAATGACTTTATTTCATCTGATGAGACATCTTCTAAGCTTTGATCAGTAAAAAGACAATATTCTTCTATGATACGGATCATCAAGTTAATCTTCTCAAGGAGTCTTTTCTTCATTGACTTCCCTTCGATCAAATCAATATGCTGAAATAACATCTACTTTCTTCTCCTTACTGCTTTCAATATCTGTTAAATACCCTTTTAACGTTTGGGCAATTGCTTTTGCCATTAGTGGTGGCACTGCATTTCCAACCTGCTTATACTGTTGTGTTCTGGAACCTGCAAATAAAAAGTCATCAGGAAATGACTGAATCCTCGCCGCTTCACGTACTGTAAATGTACGGGCCTGGGTTGGATCAGGATGGATAAACTGGTTACCGTCCTTATACAAATGAGCAATAATCGTTTTCCCAGGAAAATCCCATTTTTGAACAACATAGCTGTTATTAAAGAGGCGCTTTTTCTCATGAACCAGCTCAGGAACATTGTCATATAGTTCCCCCAAGGTCCAGTTATTCTCACTCATCAACCGGTAACGGGCCATATCATCTTTATTGTGGCCACGTGCTTTATGATTGTATAGATAGTTAAAATCTCTACCTCTTATCTTTTCCAGATATCGGTTCCACTGTTCTGGTTGGAAATCTATTTGCTCTTCACCTTCACCTGGCTGAAGATTTGGGAGATCTTTAATTGCTTCTTCAACAGTCACAAACTTCTCTAAACCTGGCATGGCATCTGGATCATGATAATAATGTGTAGGCTTTATCGCATCATAGATAAAATTCGGTTCAATATTTAAGTCTTTGCGAACTCCAATAATAATGACACGCTCTCTTGTTTGAGGTACACCATAATTCACAGAGTTGAGCAAAATTCTACTGAAATCCGTAACAATATCATAATTCTCGCTCATGCGTTCAAAGATCATATCTATCACCAGACGGCCGTTAATTTGCGCATTTAAAATGCCTTTAACATTTTCAAAAACAAACATTTTAGGCATTGTAGCATTTAATATATCAATATAGTTTTCAAACAAATAGTTTCTGGGATCCTCCCGCATAGAATTAGGATCCTTAGCCCGTCCAAGCGAAGAAAAAGACTGACATGGGGGCCCCCCTATCACCAGATCAACCTCCTGGCCACCAACAACTTCCATTAATCTGGGTAGCACAGTTGGATCTGTCATATCCTCCCACATAACAGCTTTCTCCAGTTCTTTCTCCGGATAATTATAATAACGCATTCGTTCTCTCAATGTCTCACAGGCATAAGGATCAATTTCAATATGTGCCAAGGCTTTATAACCTTCCATATAAAAACCTTCACTAAACCCGCCACAACCGGCGAATAGATCTATAAAATTAAAATTTCGTGTCACTATTTCTCCTCCTCTAATTCTAATATATAGAATTGAGTTATACATATAGTATTCTTCTATACTTAAAACTTTTTAATAATAGTATAATACAAAACAAACGTTCACGAAAGGCTGATACTTCTATAGAAATTAAAGGTAGGGTCTCTTTAGCCGAGATCGTATTGGTTCATTTTGCTCATCATTTAATAAAGTGAAATCTAGTTTTTCTATAGTTTCTGTAATTGATTGAATCAATGATTTTTGGTGTCTTCTTAATGGACCACTTGTTAATTTATCTCCATCAAAATTAATAGTCAAATCTATATCTTCAAGAAAGCGATGGACGACATCGTAACACTTTGAAAGAGAGGTCCCACCCTTAAAAACTAGATTAGGCACACCTCTTGTAAATTTTTCAATAATAGCGAAACATAATAATCTATTTCCACCTGAAAAGGTTGTAAGTTAAATTCATCTGATGCAGCTTCAACGACTTCCCCGAATACTTCCTTATTTTCATGAAAGTTCATTGTAAAGCTCCATTTCTATTACATTTTCCAATGTTTTTCTTGGATATTTTTTTAGATGCTGATTTAATTCACTGATGGTGATATTGGAATCTTGTAAATACTTTTTTATCATGCTTGATCCTTTTTCTAATAGGATTTCACTTACTCGATCATACTCACTTAATAAGTCCAATACTTGTAACAGCTTATAATTCTGATCATTAATCCTTATTCTTGGCTTCTTTAGCTTCACGACCTTTTTTCCAAACATTACTTCGTATTCAGGTCTTCCTGCTTCATTTGTTACGATGGTAGGCACACTTGCAGTTTTTGAAGTTAAACCAAGTTGATTCGCAAAATTAGTGCCACTAATATAGCCGATTACATTCTTATCAATCGGTTTAATATATCTCCTTCTAATTACTTTATCTATGTTTACACAGGGTTTCTTTAATATATTACTAGCTCTCGGGAGATAATAAATACCGTTTTTGACTTTAATTAAATCACCTATATCAGATAATCTTTTCACATTTTGACGTAAGGCCTCATCTGACATATCTATTCGTTTTTTTAATTCCTTTGTAAATATAGGCTCATCGTAGCCATATTCTTTTATAATGACTTCATAAAGCTTATTCACCTTACATCCCTCCTGACACCTTTATTATAGCACTAATTCAACATAATATAACGTAATTAATTTTTGTTTTTCCCAAACGTGACATATCGAAAAAAATTATTAAAACCATACATATATCTGAGTAAATGAACATGTCCTTTATTAATGGTACAATTATGAATATCACAAACATATATTCAGACAAAAAGGGTGAAATCATGGCTATATACTTCGAAAATCATACAGACGATAGAAAAATAATCTATAACATAGCAGAAAAATGGAAGAAAGAATGTCTATTAAATGATAAATCGCTTATTTGGGACGACGAACACATTTGGACAGAACAAAACATGAACCGCTTTCGAGCAATATTTATAGAAAACCCAGACGCTTCAGGTAACAGTTTCGATGACAAGTTGAAAAAACAGCTAGAAAATGAGTCCGTAAGTGTGTATAAATTTGCGATCGAAATAATGTTTATCTATTATATGTTTCCTTATAAAGGATCTGTTAGTTATAAAACGAAGATGGAAAAGCTGGAAATGATCGCTTCATGGGGCAGAATAACACTTGATCCTTCTTTAAAGGTATTTGAGGCATTAAAGGACGGACTTGGGGCTACCGGGACTTTCTATAATACGAGCAAATATTTCGAAATATCCTTTCTATTTTTAGCTGTAGAAAAGCTGAAAGGACTTTCATTAGAGATTCGAGAAGAAATATTACGTGATCCTAAGCAATTGAAACGACATGCGGATGACATCCGACAAAGACTTGGTAAGCGAGTACAAACACTACATATATTTTTACACTTGTTGCTACCTGAATACTTTGAATCGATTGCTAGTTGGGGTAATAAGGGGCAGATTGTAAAAGCATATTCTGAATATCTAACAGATGATTCCGTTGAAGATACAGATGAACAACTTTTAATGATCCGAGAAAAGCTTCAAGAGCAATATCCAGATAAGCAAATTGATTTTTATAGAATACCTGAAATTGCGAAGGTTTGGCAAAAGAAAAAAACTAAACAAGACCCACCCAAAAATACGGACAATGAATGGAAGGGGCAGGAAATTGATAGACCTTTGAATATGGAGACTATTGAAAAGGAACTGGAAGGATTAGTATTTGAAAATGTGGATCTTCTACTTAATCAAGTAATGACTTCCATTCAGAATGGAAAACATATCATTCTAACAGGTCCTCCAGGCACAGGGAAATCGAAGCTAGCGAGCAAAATTTGCGACATGTATAAAGTTCAATCATCGATGGTAACCGCATCGTCTAATTGGTCGACCTATGAAACGATTGGTGGATATATGCCAGACAAAGACGGTAACTTACATTTTAATGAAGGAATCTTCTTGAAATGTGTCAAGGATACATCTACAAATCAGCCCGCAAATAAATGGTTGATTATTGACGAGATAAATCGAGCCGATATAGATAAAGCGTTTGGTTCTTTATTTTCTGTTTTAACAGGGGATGAAATAACACTTCCTTTTGAGTCAGAAGATGGTAATTCTATCGTGATGAAACCACAAGGTAAGGAAAAGGATTTTGAAACAAATGATTATACTTATGTCATTCCTAATGACTGGCGGATTATCGCAACGATGAATACGGTTGATAAAGCTTCTTTATACGAAATGAGTTATGCTTTTATGCGTCGTTTCGCTTTTATTCCAGTAACCATACCGAAAAATATTACGCCGAGCTTAGTTCAACAGTATTTAGATGCTTGGAACATGGATACCTATCCAAATGTTGATACATTAACGAGTATATGGAAATTAATTAATAACTATCGAAAAATTGGACCGGCTATCGTTTCAGACATTGCTAAGCATACACAGTTAAATGATGATTTTACTTCAGCGATTATCTTATATGTGTTGCCTCAGTTTGAAGGGTTACCAATATACAAAATGAATGAATTCATCACCAAACTTGACGAACAAACAGACGCCATCATTGATAAAGAATATCTAACTGACTTTGTGAATGACTTTTTTGAAGCTGGTGGACTGGAATGAGTGAAAAAGAAGATGAAATTTTAGAGGAGATTTCTGGGTTTCTCCATGGGTATTTGAAATCAGGTAATGTAAGAATTAACTCCTTTTTATCTAAAACGAATGTTAATATTTCTAATCTGCAACAATTATTAACGATACGTTTTCTGTTATTAAAGGAAACAAAGAAATTTGTTCAAAGATTACCTTTTTTACTCAAGCATTTTAAAACCACAACAGCTACACGTACAGAAACAAATATCGGAGAAGTAAGAGGAGAAATTGATTGGGCAGAAACAACGAAGAGTCGTGTAGCCAGAAATTATAAAGACCGGACAATATTTTCAACGAATGAAAATGTTCGTTCTTATGATACACCAGACAATCTAGTATTAAAGGAATTACTAGGGATACTTTACAGACTCCTCTTTCATGATTCCTATCTGAAGGGATTTGAAAAGGCAGCATGGTTCTCAGAATGGCAAGATTTAAAATCTAATATAGAATACGCATTTAAGCATAATATATATTTACAACGAGTCCATTCAGCACATGTTAGTGACCGCACCGTTCAAAAAGCACAGAATCATAGAAATAGATTATATCGTGAAGCAGCCCAATTATTATTATCCTATCGCAAAATAATAAAAGGTCAGTTCAACGAAGAGGATTTAGAAATTTTACTCCGCGAAACCTTTATTGCACCAGAAAATCAAGATGTCTTATTTGAACTATATTGGATTATTCAGATAATTAAGCAAACTACGAAAAAGAGTCAATTACATCTAATGGATGGTGGACAGAATAAAGTAGCGACATGGGAGGATGATTCTCATATTCATCACTTGTACCATGATTCAAGTGGCTCTGATTCTGTCATTTTTCATATACCAACCAGTGAAATTGAAGGTACCGGGCATCCATATCTAAAGCAAAAAGTTCAATCTTTAGAAGCAACCAAAGATTTAGCACAACGTATATTTGGAAGTAATGTTACTAGTCATTTATGGCGAGGAAGACCAGATTTCCTTATCGAAACCTATGATAAAACAACAAATACATTAATGCAGCTCACCATTGGTGAAGTAAAGAATACGTCAAGGGTTGAGTATGCAACGACGGGGTTAGAAGAACTGGTTGAGTATCTTTATTTGGTAAAAGATCGTAAAGGAAGGTACTTATTGAATAGTGATGTGACGATTCAAGGAATGTTGTGTTTAGATCAGGTGGAATTTGATAATGGAAGTTTTGGGATGGTAAAGGTTCTAAGTAGGAGTAATAGGAGGTCTCACCTGTGAATAAGGCTGAATTATTAGAGCGTATATCACATTTGGCAGTTTGGAAAAAAAGAGAGTAACGAGCACCGCATAAACCCCTACTGATTTTATATGCATTAGGGCAATGGCAGTTAACTCGTCAGAAGCGTTTCTTATACGCAAATGCTAGACCGAAATTAGTAGAATTACTAATGGAATATGGTCCAAAGGGGAAATCCTATCATCCAGAACAGCCTTTTGTTCGATTAGAACACGATGGTATCTGGAAATTAGATAAACTGATTCTGAGGAGTAGTTCATTTAATAAGGCGTTAATTAACTACCATTTATCAGGAGGGTTTACACCAGAAGTCTATCAACTTCTAGAAACAGATGATGCTTTAATTGATCAAGTTGCTAATCTATTATTAGAACTGCATTTTCCTGAAACATTACACAATGAGATTTTACAAGCAGTTGGTTTACAATTAACGTATTATCATCGGAGAAAAAGAAACCCTGAATTTAGAGAAAGAGTTCTAAGTGCCTATCAGCATCAATGTGCAATATGTGGATTTCAAGTGAAACTTAATAAACAAGTGATTGGTATTGAAGCAGCACATATCAAGTGGCACAACATTGGAGGCCCTGATAAAGAAGAAAATGGATTGGCATTATGCGCTTTGCATCATAAGTTATTCGACAGAGGGGTATTTGCTATTTCGCATGATCATAAAATACATGTGTCAGACCAAGCAGTTGGAAATGAGACATTTTATGATTATGTGAAGCGATATGATAAGCAAGCTCTGCACAAGCCAGTTCAACCAAGATATTTCCCGAAAGAAGAATATATTTATTGGCATGTGAAGGAAGTTTATAAAGGGGAGATTGGATATTTTTTATAGCTTTATTTAGAAATGGTTATGAGTCGCTATAGAAACATTAGTGACAGATTCCAGCTATCTGATTCTGGAGATACTTTTTTATAAAGTCAAATGAATTTTTTAATGGCATGTTACATCCTCGACCGTCATCACTTATTAAGTCCCATACTTGTAACAGTTTATAGTTCTGATCCATAATTTCTTATTCTTGGCCTTTTTAGCTTCACGGCTTTTTTTCAAATGTTAACTGGATCCTGTTTTATATTATTTATATATAGCAGATAGTAATACTATTCTATCCCAAAGCAACTCTAATATATGCTATAATTAATTGGATTAAATTACCTTTTTGGGTAGGAGGATGGTATATGCCAAGTAGTAAAATAAGCGTTTCTGAAGCAAGGTCTTTCTATCAGGAATTTAGAAACATAAGTAAAACTACTTATGAAGCGCTTGAACAATTAGAAGTTAATATAAATGAAACTCTTCATATGGAGTCATTTAAAGGAAAAGCAGCAGAGGATGCGAAACAATACTTTAACATTTTACACCAAACCCTGCTCCAAGCTTTTAGAGGCATTTTTGAACAATTAGAAACGAACGTAGCTAAGCATCTCCAAGATTTTCAAGAAGAAATTGATGCTAATGAACAAGCTTTAATCCTAGATGCTTATTTAAAAACACATCAAGAAGACGTAATGAACAATCATCAACAATTAGAAGAGCTAACAACAGACGTATATAGCATTATTTCAAGTGTTTCGGATTTGACAAATGCCATAATACCTTCTACCTCCATACTTCATGAAACTAGAGAAAGCAGTACACAGGTCATTCAAAAGTTATCTAATCGAATGGAATCTTTCTCTACGGCTTATAGTCACGATCATCAACAAATCCAAAGTGTACTTCAAGAAACAAAATCATTATTGAATAAAGTAGAGAATACTAGCAATAAGACATCTTCATTAACGACTTTTAAAGATACATTACCGGAAGTGAAATCTTATATTGCAGACTCAAAGGAAAATAACTTTTTTAACTGGATGCTCCTCACTAAGGAAGAGAGAACAAGAAAGTTAATATTAAAATCTAGAGGTTCACTCGATCTGGAAAAAAAAGAAGGTCTGCAAAAATTCGAGAAACAATCATCTTCCAATGAACTATTTGAACCTGTCACAAAATCACTAAACAGCTTTAAAGAAATTGGACTCTCTATATATGATGGACTTGAAAAAAGAAATGAGAAAAAGCTAGATTCTGGATATGATTTTGTGAACTATCTTACACTAGGATTACCAAGTGGCTTTGCCAATTTATATGATGGAATGGAAGCAAGATATCAAAATGCACGAAATAGTTTTAATACTTCAAACTTTTTGAGTTATATATCGATGGGAACTAGCGATATGATAAGCGGTGCTGTTAATCCAGATGAAGTTTATTCTGCTGAACATTGGTTAAACAGTTTCGGTTTGGCTACCTTAATTTCTGGTGGAGGAATTTTGAATAATACTTTAAACAATAAAACCATATTAAATGGTAAAATTAATAACAATAATATTAACACAAAATAGGTTAAATTAAATAAAATAGATAAAAACTACTCAACTAACATTGATACTACAGTGAAAATTATCAAAAAGGAAAAATTACCCCCTTGGATTAGTAAATCATTTACTGATGGAGTATACAGAACTGTAAAAACAAAAGAAAATATAATACTTTATAGAACATATGGAGGAAATGCTAAAATTCAAGGTGCATTTGCTACTACTTTACCTGCGAGAAACAGAATTAATGCTAAAATTAATTCGGCATTAGTACCAGATTGGAAAAATTCAAGACAGTATGAAGCAATAATCGAAGTACCAAAAGGAACTACTTTAAATATTGGTAGAGTAGAAAAGCAGTATACTAAATCAGGATCACTACTTCAAGGAGACGGTGATCAGATATTATTACCTCAAAATTGGCCAAAAGATTGGATAAAAGACACGATAAAAGTTCCAAGTAAATAGGAGGGTATATAATGGATAAAAAAAGTGAGTTATGTCTTCAAATTAAAATTGTTATAGACTATATTGAAAATAATTATCAAAGCGAAATGAAACAGGGGGTAATCTCTACCATTTTGTCTAGATATAAAAACGCATTACAAATATTAAAAGATGACAAGAATAAGGATCAATTAAATATTGCTGGTGGAGTAATGGCATATTTGGATAGCTATAGTGATTATGAAAATCCTTTGTTAAAAGAGATGCATCAGGCAGAGGAGTTAGCTGAGAAATTGTAGTGTTGTTCCAACAGTTATCGATTGTTTCTTGCACCTGAAAATAAAATATAATCGTGAACATAGAGTAGAAATATCGGAATAAAAGAAAAGAGTCCATATGTAATAAAACAGTATCGCTTTGGAGGCGTTTATAAGCCGAAACAGAAACTTAATTATTAAATCATTAATCGGTTTTAAAAATGCTTAATAACAATAATCAAATGAAAATTTTAAGAATAGAAAGGACTGTTTTAGATGCTAAATGTTCGTTCAATGATCCGTCTAATACAGAAAAATAAAGCAATTTGAAGAGTCTAAGGGGTTAACATCGCCTGATGGCTATCGTGATTTCTTGCTTACCCACAATGGTGTGATTCTATTTGAAATCATGTTCACCCAGTTAAAGATAGAACCCCTATTGTAGAAGGAATTCCCTAAATAATTCCTATACTCGTCGGGGATTTCTATTTTTTTGATATTATATATACTTGGTATATATTGGAGCTTTTTTCTACCTTCTTTAAGGAGTGTTTGTTTTGCCCATCTGGAAAGGTGATGCCTACAAAATAAATTCTTCTCAATTTTTCTAGACATCGGGGTCTGACCTCTTGAAAGAACAATTGGGAGGTTACTGGCTACCTTCTCCAGTATAGCCATCAAAACTATTAGCACATTTTTCAATAAAACACCTAACTGAATTTCTCTAAAAGCATATTCCCTGTGCCTTTTGGAGATAATATCTCTTCAATGTTTTTCACTTGATCATAAAAATGTGATGATTTAATTTTTAATGTAGAATATTACCCCACTTTTTAAAGGAAGTATCAACCAATACATATTTCACCACCACAAATTGGACATTAAAATATATAAGTTGAAATTACCCTTTTAAGTTAGATGTAATTGCTATTGTTTCATGGACAACAGGCAGTGAAACAAATAGACCCACTCCCTTGTTTAACTGTAGCTATTATGACAATTTCTGATCCCTATGTTATAATAACTGTAAGAAATGCATATAATATAACCCGTAGCAGACACTACGGGTTATGGATAAGCGGTTCCCCCAGAGGGATCGGCTATCAAAAGGGTTGATAGACCTCTCCTACTTACTTTGGCGGTTAATAGGGAGGTCTATTTTCTATTGATCAGTGATACGATCAAAGCGAGCAATGCAATCAAAAAAGTGCCAAATGAAAATAGCACCATGAAACTTTGATACATACTCATAGGCATCACCCCCCTTTCTTGCGGGGATTAGCCGACCTTACCCTAAAAGAACATTATCCATTTTTTAGTATACCACAACCTTACTGAACATTAGTTCTATTCTATAAATAAACTATGCTCTTTCAATCAGTCATCCGTTCTTTCTTTTTTAAAACAAATAATAGTAAAAATTGCTGCAGCCAAGGTCCATATTGCAACAACACCAATTGACATCCAGGATTCGGTATCATGCATGTTGATTAACTGCATGAGCGGAAAGAACTCCGCTATCTTAATGGCGATATTGTCCTCTCCAAGACCAAGAAAATCAATCATTGGAGTGAATCCAAATAAAAACATGACCGGCATTAGATAGGCAGACGTGGCAGCAATGGAATTTGTGAATAATCCAATTCCAATACCCAAGAATAAAAAGAACAGAAATAATAAAAGTAACCCGATAATTACCTGTACATTCAGGAATGGATCTATACCAACGAAAGCCAGGGAGATTGCTAATGCTATGAGCGTCATCAGTCCTACTACAAGGCTTTTGCCGATAATAATATCCATAAAAGAGGCCGGTGACAGCATCAAACCTCGTAATGTCTTTTTCTCATTTTCTTCCGCCATCATGGTCATCATCGAGCTCGCTGTTACAGACGAAAAAGTGACACCCACAATCAAATATAACATCGGGATTGGCAGTCCCTCATCCCCTCCTAGACGACTGTAAATGATCGACAGTATAATAGGAATAATCGGCATGGTTAAAAGCATCATATTCTTCATAAAATCTTTTAAGTCTTTTTCAAAAATAGCACCTATACGTTGTGTGTTCATTATACAAGCTCCTTCCCGGTTACTTTTAGAAAAATCTGTCCAAGTGTGGGATTGTCCGAGTGTATGGCTTTTACTGCCCCGCTGGCAATTAGATCCCTCATTTTACCTGCATTCTCTTTTTTATTTTCAATTACCAGCCATTCATCATCAAATGTTTCCACATGAAAGGCATGTGTGGAATATTTATATCGTAGAGCGTCAGGGCTACCTAGCTCCTGTATTTTCCCGTTGTTTAAAAATGCTACTCGATCACACAATTCTGTTGCTTCCTCCATATCGTGTGTCGTTATAAAAATCGTCGTCCCTGCTTCATTCAGTTTCTGCAAACCACGATGAATATGTGCAGCATTGCCCGGGTCTAAAGCAGAGGTAGGTTCATCTAAAAATACGAGTTCTGGTTGATGAATAAGTGCTTTTGCCAGAAGAACACGCTGCTTCATCCCTTTTGATAATTTGGATACGACTTTACTGCGTGCATTTTTCAAATTTACTTCACCCAGCATGACGTCGATTCGTTCCAGTGGTGCATCATACAACTTACAAAACAATCTCAAGTTATCATATACGGTAAGACGTTCATACAACGAACTATTATCAGATAGTATGCCAATTCTGGATTTAAAATCAGCCGTTTCAAATGATCGAGCATTTGTATTTAATACATGTACTTCCCCTGCTGTTTGTCCAAGTTCGCCTGTTAAGATTTTTATCGTGGTTGTTTTACCTGAACCACTTGGTCCCAGCAAGCCAAAAATCTCACCTGGCTTCACATCGAAACTGATATTTCCAATGGCTACATGTTTACCAAATATCTTTCTAAGCCCAGTAACTTTAATTGCATGTTCCAATTGAATTCCTCCTTTAGTGATCTGAGCTTATCGTATACCAGATTGCTTGTGGATACAGTAATACCAAGGCGAGATGTACCGAATGAAGACCGAACTGTACCTGCCTTTACTTAAATGAATCCCACAGAAAACGGGTGGTTGGATACAAAAGCTGAAGTGTACTTATTTCAGGTTAAACATATCCTGAATACCTTGTATTTTCGTCCGCGATAACGGAATGGTGGACTTAACTTGGTTATCGATTCGGAGTGAGTATGTATTTTTGGACCACGTAATGATTTCACGCACCTTTTGCAGATTGACAATATACGATCGGTGGCAGCGATAAAATCCATAGACTTCTAATTTCTTTTCTATTTCTGCGAGCGTCGAATCCAGTGGAAATGATTCATGATTGATAACAATCATCGCTTTACCTTCGTGGCTTTCAATATAATCAATTTCCATCGGATCGAACAAAATGACTTTATCCTCTACCTTTGCAGGAATCTTGAATAGCTTTGTTGTTGCTAAAGTAGCAGCTGATCCTGCTTCAGGTATACTCTCATCCTTCTCCCCGGTATCTACTTCTAATTTCTGCAGACCTTTTTCCTGTAACTTATAGGCAACATCACTAAGCAGCAGTGCATGTTCGATATTAGATACTAAAATAAGTGCCGGTGTCTTGTTGTCTGTTATTTTCTTAAGCATATTGATAAAGGTATTAATCGTCTTAATATCTACACCATGAATCGGTTCCTGGAATACCATCGGATGTGTATCCATCATAAAATATTTTGCATAGTATACACGGGCAATTTCAGACTGCGAGCATTTTCGTAAACGCTTTTTGGCACACATTTGCAATTCAAACATTACGAGTATTTCAGGCAATGGTATCGAACAACCGAACCATTTATGATAGAAAGTGACATTATCCATTACTGTCAAACGATCATATAATCCTTCCTTCCGATTAAACACGGTGATCTCTCCATTATGGAGAAGTGTATCTATCAACTCAGCCTGCAAATCAGTATCACTATAAATTGCAGTGGTATATGATTCATGTAAGCTGAGGGAAATCGGCGGTAATGTTCCGCTTTTCACAGCTTCATAATTTAATTTAAAACTCGTCATCTTGCAAACTCCTTTTTTACTGTAAAATCCATATATTCATTTACTATGGGATAATTGAGATATTCTTCTAATTCCATTGAATACTAGTATAACGAGACATGAGGGTTTTGAACACATTAATATGCTCCTTTTACACAAAATAGAGAATGGATTTCTTACATTATATTTGGATCTCTTCATTTTTAGGAGTTTTTCAGAGTATTAATTAGAAAAGTTTGAAGCGTTTTAGATACGGATACGGTATAATTTACTGTTATTACCTGCCATCAAAAAGAATACAAGGTGAGGAATATAAAACAGTGAAAGAATGTGGAAGGACCAGCACAACACCTATCCTGTATGAGAGTTATAGTTATAACACTTATCATTGTAACGAGTAGAATTAGATCCACCTATGGCATCATGGATAAAAGAAACATTATTTTTCCAATCAACATTATTGGTTTCAATTTATCAATAAATTCTTAGTAAACGATCTTTGGAAACCATCGATTTCGTTTTTGCATCGGCTATTCAATGTATAATTCACACTTTTTACCACTAACAGTTAACATGTGACCACTGACACCTGTCGACTATTAATCTGTTAATATCCGCTTAAGGTCCTCAACAGTTCCCCCAGAAATCGTCAATCCTAATGGTATGCGGTTCAATCATCTTATTGGTATCATTGACTTCCCATAATGGCTGATCCATACTAATTTTTATATCAAAAAAGGTGTCCAATGTGAGACACCTTTTTAACATACTGCTTGATTATTTATAGAAGGCTACTGTGAACACATCTTCCTATTGACTATAAGTTTCAGAATCGACTTTTTTATCATCTACTGAGCAGTCTTAAGTCTATTTACCGCAACCACCAAAGCTTGCACCGATGCCTTCATAATATCCTCATCAATTCCAGCTCCCCAATACATCTGCCCGTTATGTGAGATTCCGATCTGCGCACAGGATTCTGCTAGAGAATCTTTTCCTAAGGAATGTTGCTCATACACTTCCAATTCATAATCAAGCTGAAAGGACGTTTTTAATGCATTACTGACTGCATCTAAACTTCCTGTACCTGCTCCTTGTAACTCGATGTACTGATCGGCTTGTTTTAATGTCAAGGTGACTTCCTGCTGCTCTCCTTTTTCAAAATGGTAATCAGCTAGCTGGAAATGCGGGCAATAATCAAGATACTGCTCTTTAAAAACATGGTAGATTTCCTCGGACGACAGTTCTCTATTTGTTTGATCTGATACTCTTTTCGTAGCATATCCCATTTCTTCATTCATTTTATACGGGAGTTTAATGCCATAATTTGTTTCGAGGATATAACCGATCCCGCCTTTACCAGACTGACTGTTTATACGGATTACATCTGTTTGATAATTTCGTCCCAAATCCATTGGGTCCACTGGAATATATGGTACATCCCATTTTTCCACTTGGTTTTCCTTGCGGTATTTCATGCCTTTAGAGATAGCATCTTGATGTGATCCAGAAAATGCTGTGAAAACAAGATCACCGGAATAAGGCTGTCGTTCATATACTGCCGTTCTTGTCAGACCTTCATATTGTTTTCGAATCGCTTCTAAGTTATTAAAATTCAATTTTGGATCATATCCTTGAGAATACATGTTCATTGCCAACGTAATCAGATCGACATTTCCAGTACGTTCCCCTATGCCAAATAAGGTTCCTTCTACTCTCTCTGCACCTGCCAAAACACCAAATTCGGCATCACTTACTCCACAGCCGCGGTCATTGTGCGGATGAATCGACAACCTGACACCATCGCGATAAGACAGGTTTTTATGGATATATTCAATTTGACTTGCAAAAATATGTGGCATCGCATTCTCTACTGTTGTCGGAATATTGATGATTGCTTGATGCTCAGGTGTTGGCTTCCAAATATCTAACACACTATTACAAATATCTAATGCATAATCCACTTCTGTGCCTGGGAAACTTTCCGGACTGTATTGAAAATAAAAATTGCCTTCTGTTTTCTCTGCAAGCTCTTTTACTAAAACGGCTCCCTCTACAGCAATTTGTTTGATCTCATCCTTGGTTTTCTTAAAGACCTGTCTGCGCTGGGCTTCTGAAGTCGAATTGTATAGATGAATAATGGCGTTAGACGCACCTTGAACCGCTTCAAACGTTCTACGGATAATGTGCTCTCGCGCCTGCGTGATCACCATAATCGTCACGTCGTCAGGGATCATATTGTTGTCAATCAGTGTCCGCACCAAATTAAATTCTGTTTCAGAGGCAGCTGGAAAGGCCACTTCTATTTCTTTAAAGCCGATGTCTACCAACAGTTGAAACATCTCTAGCTTTTCTTCCAAATTCATCGGGATCGGTAATGCCTGGTTACCATCCCGCAAATCCACACTGCACCATGTCGGTGCTTTCTCTATCGTTTCTTTCTTCACCCAGTCATAAGTAAGAGTCGGCGGCAAAAAGTATTGCCTTTCGTATTTTTGATGATTAAACATTGTACATTCCTCCCTTAAATTTGAATATAAAAAAAGCCCTTCTTCTCCAGCAATTGCTATGGAGACGAAAGACTTATGCTTACGCGGTACCACCCCGATTTCATGATAATCAACTATTATCATGCCCTTATCCAGATACAGACGAACTTTGCCTTATATCCTTCCCTTTTAACGGCGGGGTTCCGTCCTCAGCTAATCTCTACATCGTTTAGGTTTCACTAAGTCTGCTCTAAGACGAGTTCCCTGCTTCCCTGTTATTGCTTTCCATCAACCAGCAACTTTCTAAAAACAAGTTAGCAAGTACTATTTCTTATCAACGCATTTCCAATTTTTATTATGCTCATTATAGCAAACTAATTCAAAACGGGCTAGTGATGGAAGAATATTTTTGAAATGATTTTTTGCTTTATTGGATTTAATAAATAGTGCCTAATCACTTTCCACCATCATTACGGGTAAAGACAAAAGACAGGCTCCTTCTTTTGTTCTTGTTAAACAATCGGACCATCAGCAATAATAAAAACACAACCTTTTTTTCCATAAATGCGCCCTTATATGGAACTTCTCAATGAAATTATTTAACCCTTCTTTCAAGGTGATTTCCAACTCATTTACTTATCCTAAAGTTGATAAAGGAGGTTGACCCTCTGTATAAACAATTTTTCATGCAGAGAGTCTCTCGCTCCCTGTGATACTTATTACATTCTGATGCAAGCACAGAGTAATTAATCTATATGGATCAATCGTGTTAATGTTTCTTGGAGCCCTTTTTTAAAAGATGTTTTTGGAATAGGGCCTATTCGTTTTTCATATTTTTCGCCATTCAAAATAAATCCTTCTTTAGTGAGGTACATAATTTCAACAATTTCTCTCATAAATACGTCGAACAAGCCAATAAAGCGAATAGCATTTTTAGTCAGTGGAATGATCGGCTTTCGATTTCCTGTTACTTGACGAGCAATTTTGATAATTTCTTTACCAGAAATCACTCCTGCTCCTGGTATATTCCAGTTTTCCCCATAAGAATCATCTTGCTCAGCTATATTGACAATCATCTCAGCGGCATCTGGCAAATAAACGTATTCCCGAGGTGTTTTCAGGTTTCCAATAAAAATAGAGATTTTATTAGCTGCCATTCCTTCTAAAGTAGGCTGCAGATAAGAATTTTGCGATGTAGGACCATAATAATCCGGCAACCGGACAATTAATGCTTTCGCTCTTTTCCATTTGGAACTGAATATCAATTGCTCGAATTCTACTCTAATTTTACCTTTTTTTGTATGTGGTTGGTGTGGATGACTTTCATCTCCCTTTGCAACCTGATGTCCATATACATAAATTCCATCTACAATAACGATCTTCTTCCCTAGAATATCTGCTGCTTTCATCACACTTTCTCCAAGTAATAGGAGTTTATCTTTCATCTCTTGATACTTTACATTAGCACATTGAAAAATGACTTCCACGTCTTTGGCCGCATCTATAATCGTCTGGTAATCAAATATATCTCCCAATTTGTATGTTAATTTTGGGTTATGATCATGTTCCACCATTAATGCATCCAATTTACTTTGAGAGCGTCCGAAAGCAATAACTTTAATTCCTCTGCTCAATAACTCCGAAACAATTACCTGGCCTGATCCGCCAGTTGCTCCTAATACAATAGCTGTTTTCATTTACAACACCCTTTTAGTTAGTGATTGATCAATAACAAATCTATTCAAAAAAAAGACATGTTAGCTACGTTGATTGATACATTTTGTATTTCATTTCCATTAATACATACGAAACATTACGGTTATACACCTAACTAACAATTTTTCCTTAATCCCAAAATGTGAACAATACGACCACAATGGCTATAATACCCAATACAATCGACAATGGGGAAATAGAATTCTTTTTATTACTTTTATTCATCTGTAACACCTCCCTATAACATAGATAATCATTTTTTTAATCCAACCAACTAACGATACAAACGACAATTATCCCAATTGAAACATAGTCCATTTTGGCTAATCTCACATTATCACCTCCCTCCATTGTTTAGTGATTGATCAATAAATATTAATTAAAAAAATAAATAATCAACTAAACTAGATTATTTATTTTTTTCCATCATAAGCTCAGGGAGATCTATGAAATAAGAAATATTACATAATATCCCTCTCGCTAAAAATGTAGTAACTTCTCTTTCCACATTCTTGATCCCTGCTCTATTAAATCGATCTACGGTATATTTTTGAATACTCGACAAACCTCTTTGCGTTGCATTGCGTATAGCGTCTTCTGTTACGGATATTCCAATCACCTGTAACGCAATTTCATTAGGATATAATTCGGAAAGCTCTTCATATGCAGCGATCATTTCTTCAACAAGTTGTTCCGGACCAGCATCTACATTTTTAAAAGTATCCAAAATCCTTTCAAATGCTCTGTCTAAAGCTGCGATAAACAATTCTTCCTTTGTTTTAAAAAATCGAAAGACATAAGGCTGTGATATGCCGGCCTTTTCTGCAATATGTGCGGTAGTTGTATTATAGTAACCTCTTTTTGCAAATACTTCTAATCCAGCTTCAAGAATTTCCTCTTTGCGACTTTCTTTACTAGACCTAACCATGACAAACACCCACTAATAGTTATTTATTGATCAATTACATTATAATCAACTGCAAATATAAGGTCAAGTGGGAAAAAACAAGGGGACAGGTGTTTACGGAATCTTACTCCACCCCATGTAAAAACACTATCAATGGTACATCCTTATCTCCATGCTCTTGATAACTTAGACCCAAAACCTTCACCTCTTTTTTTGATTAGTTCTTTAAGTATTTGGTATTAATCCCATTCCAAAATTGCTCCCCTTAACGGAAGAATGGATGTGTATTTTTATTCTTTTTTAATTTATTTGAGTCAATTCTAACCCTTAGAGTTAACTATAAGGCAAGCATTTTTTACCGGGTAAAATATGATCTTGAATGAACACATGTTATTGCTGGGGTCTGATCCCTTCCAATAATAACCCGTAGCGGTCACTACGGGTTATGGATAAACGGTTCCCCAGAGTGATCGGCTATTGAAGGTGTTAGACCTCTCCTACTACTTTAGACGGTTAATAGGGAGGTCTATTTTTTATTGATCAAAGAGATAATCAATGTGAGTAATGCAATCAAGAAGGTACCGAAACTAAACAGGAGAAAATAGTATTAAAAATAAAGACATAAGTAATCCATGTCTTTATTGATTTTTAATGATTTGACATAATTGAAATATGCCTTTTTCAATTTCAGCTAACGAAGCAAACCCAAAGGATAGCCGTATAAACTGTCCTGATGGTTCCGCATAAATACTACCCGGATTAAGAAGGAGACCTTTGGATAATGCTTTATCAAATAGCCTTTTCACTTTAAACGTCGACTTTATTTTAATCCAAATAAAGAAACCGCCTGTTGGAACATCCCAAGTAGCATAAGAACTTAAATATTTGTCCAGAGCTTCTACAGCTGTTCCTCTCCGAACTTTAAGTTGTTCCCTTACTGTTTCAAGATGCTGATCATATAATCCACTAGATAACCACTCCGTTGCAACTAGTTGAGACAACGTACTTGTTCCATAATCCGATTGCATTTTTAAATCAGCAAGTCGGTCGATTACTGATTCTGAGCCAACTACCCAGCCAATTCGTAGACCAGGACTTAATGTTTTTGATAAACTTCCAAGATATAATACATTCCCGTGATGATCACTTACTTTCAATGGTTCTGGTGGTGGATTGTCAATCCATAAATCCCGATACACATCATCTTCTATAATGGGAAGTTGTTCCCTAACGCAATATTCTATTAATTTCTTTCGTCTTTTCTCCTGCATTAAGATACCAGTTGGATTATGAAAGGTTGGAATGGTATATAAAATACTCTTTCCATTTTCCTTTGGTTGATAAATTGAATCAACTATAATACCCTCACTGTCCATTGGTAATCCTTTTAACTCCATACCCACAGATTGGAAAACCGTCAACGAGTAAAGGTAAGATGGCACTTCTAAAAATACAGTTGATCCTTTTTGCAGAAGTCCTATTGATATAAGATGTAATGCCTGCAGCGCACCTGAAACCACAAGAATGGATGATGGAGATACGTCCATTCCTCTTATTTTCAGATAATCACTAATTGCTTGGCGTAACTTTATATTTCCTTTTGGTTCTTCATAGCCAAAGGGTGTCATTTGATTCGAAACCTTTTGTACAATGGACTGCATTTCTTTTAAAGGGAACATCTCTGGTGACAATTCTCCTTTACTTAACTGAATCAGATTATTATTGGATTCAGCCTCATTGATCTCCTGTACCGTTGAAACACTTGGTTTATGACTACCTAAAGGGACGTTTTTATTCCAATTGGTTGAGGATTGGTTTCCCATTAAAGTCCAAGTGTTATTGATGATGACAGTCCCCTTTCCTGCTTTTCCTTCTATCAATCCGTCTGCCATTAGTTCTTCCAGTGCTGTTATGACTGTGCTTCGATTGACATCAAACATTTTTGCCAGATGACGTTGACTGGGTATCCGACTACCTATTGCCCACTCCCCCTTGGAGATTTTATCTTTTATGAAATCTACAATCAATTGGTATTTAGGCTTTTTCATATGTACTCCTTTTTCCTAACCAAGTTCAAACTGGTTGGTTTTTTTCTATTTAACCTGTTGAAGACATTTTATCAAAGCCATATTAAGATGGGAATCATCAGATTTCACTGGTTGAATGAAAACATAAAATGAGGTGTATTTATGATAAGATCTTTAGATTTAAAACTTACTTTTGCTCATTCGATTACAATTATTTTATGGGCATCAGCATTTCCTGGGATAAAAGCTGCACTGACTGCTTATTCACCTGAACATGTATCTCTTTTGCGGTTATTGGTCGCATCATTAGTACTTATTCTTGTGGCAGTAATCCAAAGAATTCGTTTACCAAAACCAAAAGATATACCAATTATTCTATTACTTGGTTTCTTAGGGTTCTCTGTCTATCAAACTGCACTGAATTTTGGAGAACAGACGGTTAGTTCTGGGGTTGCTAGTTTATTGGTTTCAACAACGCCTTTATTTACAGCCCTACTAGCTTTACTATTTTTTCGGGAGAAATTTGGACTTTGGGGTTGGATAGGTTCCCTGATACGTTTTTGTGGTGTAGGATTTATCTCATTAGGTGGATCAGCTGAAAATTTTTCATTTAATGCAGGAGTTATCCTCGTTTTAATAGCTTCCCTTTCAGAAAGTATTTATTTTGTTTTCCAAAATGCCTTTCTAAAAGAATATGGTTTTGTTGCCTTTACGATGTACACGATTTGGGCAGGTACCATTTTCATGTTTATTTTTTCACCAGGGCTAGGAGAGGCAATCATTCATGCTCCCATTGATACAACGCTAGTGATAGTTTACCTAGGAATTTTCCCAACAATCATTCCTTATTTTACTCTAGCGTATATTACCTCAAGAACAGGAGCATCAGAAGCAACAAGTTCTCTTTACTTAACCCCTGTTTTTGCTTTTCTAATTGCATGGATCTGGCTTGGGGAACTTCCAACTATATATGCAATAATTGGCGGACTTATCACGTTGGTTGGAGTCTTTTTGTCAAATATTAAAAAACAGAATATTCAACCGACCTCTACTAAATTTGTTAATCGTGTATTATGAAACGAAAGACTGACAGAAATGCTTGAATTTCACAGAATCTGGCATTTCTGTCTACTAATATTTCCTGATTTCTTCATATGTTACTTGCCTCAGAATCTCTCTCTCCGTTTCATTTACAGGAAGTTCACTTACATTTACCACAATTACCTCCCCTACCTAAATAAAAGACATTTTTGTTCAAGTAAACTACTTCGTTAGCGTCTAGATATTTAGTAAAAATAAATTAATAAGCATTATGAATGATTACTTTCTTTCTGTTTATTATTATCTTTATAGTCAGGGATAAGTAATCCACCTCCGAAAAATAAAACAATCCCTATTATTTGTAATATTAGTGCGTATTCAGTGGAACGTAGAAATAAAGCTCTGACCATAATAATAACCGCACCTATAATAGTTATAATGATCCCTATCCTTTTTTTAGAAAGCATAATTACTCCTCCTATAAGAATTATCATTCTTCTTCACTTTACACCACCTTAATTAAAGAACAACTTGATTAAATATTAACACCATATTCCATTTTTTACCACAAAAAAAGATGGACTCCTCCATTTGAAAGCCCACCATTGTTACACTGATCTGCCCAGTTCCAGATAAGCCATCCGTTACTTTCATAACATTTTTCTAAATGGTTGTTACGTCTTCAGGTAAAGTACCTTCTTGTATCCAGTTTTCTATCAATTGATTAAAGAAAATAGGTTTTAATAAACTGATTCCATGTCCAACTTTAGGAATCATAATCCCAGTGCAATTAGAATTATTTGCAACTAAATCTATCGCTGATTTTTTCATTACTGCTTTTTCTTTTTCTCCAACAGTAACCAATATATTAGCTTTAGCCTTTTTGAAGCTTTCGGGTATTTTAAATGACATATTTTCTTCTAATATTCTAATAAGTGTATCCGACTTCATTTGAGAACTTTCTTTGTAGTATGTATCAAAATATTCCTCACCGATATAGAGTGTTTTCGCTTGGAGTTTTGAGAATGATTTGTTTTTTACTAAGGGGAAAGATAATTTTATCGACGGTCTTATCATTGTTTTCAAGAGTGAATTTGGTCTTACTAATGCACTGTTAATAATCGCATAGTCAGCTAAATTGGAATTAAGACTCAACATTTGAATAGTTACTTGTGCACCTAAAGAAAAGCCAACAATAGTTATATTTTTACCATTTGCTATTTTTTCAATTAACTCATTTACTTTTTCTGCACTTAATAGAATGGAAAATTTATCTGTATCTTCACTTGCTCCTTGTTCAGGTAAATCTATTGTAATGCAATGATAATTACGAAAATATTCAATTTGTTTATCCCACATCCAACTACTTACCCCGCCCCCATGTAAAAACACTATCAATGGTGCATCCTTATCTCCATGCTCTTGACAACTTAGACCCAAGCCTTTCAACTCTTTATTTTGATTAATTTTGTATGTATCCTTCAAAACTCGTAATTCTTTTCGCTTGTAGCGTTCATTACTGTGAACTACTCCCACCACTTACCACCCT
>NZ_WJEB01000036.1:0-6445 GCF_010994085.1 Gracilibacillus saliphilus
TGGGGGTTCAAGTCCTCTGGCCGGCACCAGCTAATTTCATAATATTTATGCTTGGAGGGATAGCGAAGTTGGCCAAACGCGGCGGACTGTAAATCCGCTCCCATCGGGTTCGTAGGTTCGAGTCCTACTCCCTCCACCATTGTATAAAATCTTTTTAAGTGTATATACTATTTCTTGTACACTTCATTTTATATTGTTGGGCTATAGCCAAGCGGTAAGGCAACGGTTTTTGGTACCGTCATGCGCTGGTTCGAATCCAGCTAGCCCAGCCATTTTTATGTGCAAAGAAATAAAGACAAACTCATTAGAGCCATTAGCTCAGTTGGTAGAGCATCTGACTTTTAATCAGAGGGTCGGAGGTTCGAATCCTCCATGGCTCACCAGTTTGATGGGGCCTTAGCTCAGCTGGGAGAGCGCCTGCTTTGCACGCAGGAGGTCAGCGGTTCGATCCCGCTAGGCTCCACCATCTAAAAGTATATGATTAATACAAAGCGGTTTTCCTAAAAGATGGAGACGGCTTTTTTTGTATGATAAAAATATAAAATTGCGGATTTGTGTAATTCCGAATGCCTAACAGCTAGCAAACTTCCCTTATCTCCGTAAAAAAGAAGACTTGCTGATTGAGATATGTATACCTTGAGAAGACTTCTCTACATTTTTTGTGAAAAATTGTCATATATCAACAAAAATGCAACTTTTCTTGATATAATAGTGAAATAAAAAAGGATAAAAAAAATTAAAATAAATGAAACTTTTCTTTGGGGTACCTCGTAATTAAAGTAACCGCCAATGTAGCGGAGGTAATTAGATGATTGAAGAAAAAATAAAGCACAATATTAAGTTAGTAAAAAAGGGAGACCAATCAGCATTTGAAGACATTGTTGCGTACTATCAAAATAAAGTATTTGCTATTTGTTTTCGGATGATTGGAAATAAGCAAGAAGCAGAAGATATTGCACAGGAAGCTTTTATTCGAGCATATCTTAATATCCAGTCATTTGATGAAAATCGGAAATTCTCAACATGGCTATATCGGATTGCGACAAACTTAACCATCGATAGAATCCGCAAGAAAAAGCCAGACTATTATCTTGATGCTGAAATAAAAGGAACAGATGGATTAAATTTATATGCACAATTACCGGCTGAACAAGCTCTTCCAGAAGAAGAAGTAGAGAGTTTAGAAATGCAAAGTTATATCCAAAATGAAATAATGCAACTCCCTGCGAAATATCGGAGTATAATCGCTTTACGTTTTTTAGATGAGCTATCTCTTAAGGAAATTAGTGAAATATTAGAAATACCTGTGGGGACGGTCAAGACGAGAATCCACAGAGGCAGAGAAGCTCTTAGAAAAAGGCTTCGCCATGTTTAAGGGGTGTGAGTGAAATGAAATGTAATAAAGAAATAGTTGAATTGATGCATCAGTATTTAGATGGCGATATAACGAGAGATGCCGAACAGAGGTTACGCTCCCATTTACAATCATGTGAAGCTTGTCAAAAACATTTTCAAGAATTAAAAAGAACCGTAGCATTAGTGACAGCAAATATAGAATTAAAGCCATCCAAAGACTTTACTAGTAATGTAATGGCCGGGTTACCAAAAGAGAAGAAGCGTATGACAGCAAAAAGGTGGATGAAGCTACATCCCATGTTAACAGCAGCTGCTATCTTCTTTATTTTAATGTTTAGTGGTATTTTCTCCGCATGGAGTCAAGACCAGCAATTAAGCTATCCTAAAGGGCAGAATTTAATTGTAAAAAATGATACAGTTATCGTCCCAAAAGATGTGGTAATTGAAGATGACCTTGAAATTAAAAATGCTAGTGTGAAAGTAGAAGGAGAAGTTCAAGGCGATCTTATCCTCATTAATGGAGAAAACTTATCAGCTTCAGCAGGAAAAATAGCAGGAGAAATAAAAGAAGTAGATCAAGTATTTAATTGGATGTGGTATAAGCTAAAAGACCTTGTTAAAAGTGTATTTAGTTTAGATTAATAACAAAAGGTAAAAGCGCGGAATGTTCGTTTGGCGGGGAAGAAAGGACAGTGATTCTTATTTGATGTATAAGAGTCACTGTCTTTACCTGTATTAGCAAATAGAAAATATTACATTTGATTAAGGGTTATATAAATCATATGTTATAATAAACAATAACTACAATAGAGATAAGGAAGAGGATTCAGATGGACATAAGGTTGTGTTTGCATGCTTAATGGTGACTTGAACTTACTAGACATTGTCAAAATCATCGCAGATATTGCCATCGTTTGGTATGTTTTATATAAATTATTGATGCTTATTCGTGGTACAAAGGCTATCCAATTATTAAAAGGTATCTTCGTTGTTATTATCATTTATCTTGCTAGTGTTTTATTCGACTTAAGCACAGTTCGAATGATCATTTGGCAAGTGATTATGTGGGGACCTTTAGGGATTATTATTTTGTTTCAGCCAGAATTAAGAAGAGCATTGGAGCAATTAGGAAGAGGAAGCTTCTTTTCACGTAATACAACTTCCGAGGAAGAAGAGCTTAACCAATCGATAGAAGCAATTGTGGCTTCTAGTAAATATATGGCCAAACGGCGCATTGGAGCTTTGATTACAATTGAACGTGATACAGCCATGGGTGACTATGTTTCAACTGGTATTCCGATTAATGGGAATTTAACTAATCAATTGTTAACTAATATCTTTATTCCAAATACGCCTTTACACGACGGTGCAGTTATCATCAGTCGAGATGAAATTGTGGCCGCTGCTTGTTATTTACCATTGTCCGAAAGTCCTTTTATTTCCAAAGAATTAGGTACACGCCATAGAGCAGCACTAGGTATTAGTGAAGTAACGGATGCGATTACCATTATTGTTTCGGAGGAAACGGGTAACATATCATGTACCAAAAATGGTGAGTTACACCGTAGTCTGACGGCAGAACAATTAGCAGAAATCCTCGAATCCGAGTTAGTGAAAAAATTTAAAACTTCAACGACAAAGGCATGGAATTGGAGGGGTAAAAGAAATGAATAAGTGGTTGGAAAAACCATGGGTCATAAGAGTTGTTGCCTTGATACTTTCTGTCTTGCTTTTTGTTGTCGTTGCATTTGATGAGAATGTTTATGATAATGATGATGGGTTTGAACTGCCTTTTGGTAATACAAACGAAACGCAGACATTGGAAGACGTCCCTGTTCAAACCATGATTGATCAAGACAAATATGTAGTAAGTGGAGTGCCAGAAACCGTAACAGTTTCCTTACAGGGATCAGTTAGTTTAGTAACATCTACCTCATTACAGCGTAATTTCGATGTGTTTGTCGACCTTGAAGATCAAGGAACAGGTACACATATCGTCCCAATCGAATATTCTGGTATTGCAGATGGACTGAATGTGTATGTTGATCCACAAGAGGTGGAAGTAACAATTGAAGAAAGAGCTAGTCAAGAATTCAATGTTACGATAGATACGGTGAATAGAGATAGAGTGGAAGCGGGATATGAAGTTGCCAATGTTTATGCTGAACCAGATCAAGTAACAGTTACTAGTTCGAAAAGCATTGTAGATAAAATAGCTATAGTGAAAGCTTTTGTTGATGTCAGTGGCTTCAGTGAATCACAAACTATCGATAACGTTCCTGTAAAAGTTTATGATAATCAAGGGAATGAATTAAATGTAAGGATTGATCCACCAACTGTTGATGTTTCTGTGGATATGAAGAATCCGAATAAGAATGTACCAATATCCATCGAAACGGAAGGAGAATTGCCAGAAGATGTTCGCGTAACTTCGATGGAATTAGAAACAGAAGAAGTGCAAGTATTTGCTGCGGAAAGCTATTTAGAGCAATTAGAGGATATAGCCACAGAACCTCTAGATTTAAGCGAAATTACTGAAAGTGGCACAGTTGAAGTGCCTTTATCCATACCTTCAGATGTAAGAAAGGTAAGTAGTGAGACAGTCAATGTTAATGTAGAAGTAGAAACAGTAGAAGAAGAAACATTAGAAGATGTCTCGATCGAATACGAAGATGAAGTAGACGAGCTTTCCGTATCATTTACTGAGCCAGATACTAATAGTATGAACATCATCATGAGAGGCTTTCCATCTGAGCTATCAGAAGTACCAGAAGAAGATCTTCAACTAACAATTGATATTGAAGATCTTGCTCCTGGTGAGCATCAGCTACCGGTTGAACTCATTACACCTGAAGATATATCGGAAGAGATAGAATTTGAATTGGAACATGAGCAAGTAACGGTAGACATCGAACAAGAAGAATAATACATAATGGCCGAAAATATGAGGATAAGTTATGTAAAAGGAGAGATTTTGAAAATGGGTAAATATTTTGGAACGGATGGTGTCCGTGGCGTTGCCAATAAAGATCTAACACCTGAATTAGCGTTCAAGCTTGGCCGATATGGCGGATATGTATTAACAAAAGAAGCTAACAAACCTAAAGTACTTATAGGTCGTGACACTCGTATTTCAGGAAATATGCTAGAAGGAGCATTAGTTGCTGGTCTTCTTTCCATTGGTGCTGAAGTAATGCGACTTGGAGTTATTTCTACACCAGGTGTTGCTTACTTGGCAAAAGTAATGAATGCTCAAGCAGGTGTCATGATCTCTGCTTCCCATAATCCAGTTGAGGATAATGGCATCAAATTTTTTGGTTCTGATGGATTTAAATTGTCTGATGAACAAGAGGCAGAAATTGAAGACTTATTAGATATGGATACCGATGAATTGCCACGACCAATTGGAGAAGAAGTTGGTCAGGTGAATGATTACCTTGAAGGTGGACAGAAATATATTCAATATTTAAAAGAAACAATTGATAATGAATTTGATGGTTTACATATTGCGATAGACTGTGCACATGGTGCAACATCAGGACTTGCATCACATCTTTTTGCTGATTTGGAAGCAGACATTTCAACCATTGGCTGTTCCCCTAATGGATTAAATATTAATGATGGAGTTGGCTCTACTCATCCAGAGAAGCTGCAAGGACTAGTGGTAGAGAAAAGTGCGGATATCGGTATTGCCTTTGATGGTGACGGAGACCGTTTAATTGCTGTTGACGAAAAAGGAAATATTATAGATGGCGATCAAATCATGTTTATTATCGGAAAATACTTAAATCAGCAAGGAATACTACGCCATTCCACTGTTGTGTCTACGGTAATGAGTAATATCGGTTTTTACAAAGCATTAGAAGTGAACGAAATGAAAAGTAATAAGACAGCCGTCGGGGACCGCTACGTAATGGAAGAAATGCGTAAAGGTGGTTATAATCTTGGTGGAGAACAATCTGGTCATATCATTTTCTTAGATTATACGACTACCGGAGATGGAATGCTATCTGCATTACAACTTATCAATGTCATGCAAGAGACAGGTAAGCCGTTATCTGAACTGGCTGGTGAAATGGAAAAATTCCCACAAGTACTAAAGAATGTTCGTGTAGTGAAGAAGAATGAAGTAATGACAAATCAAACCGTACTCGATGCTATTGATAAAGTCGAGTTAAAGATGGGGGATCAAGGCCGCGTGTTAGTACGTCCTTCCGGAACGGAGCCGTTAGTACGTGTTATGGTGGAAGCACCAACAATAGAAGACTGTAACCATTACGTTGATGAAGTTGTAGAAGTAATCCAACAAGTAATGGGAATGGAAGAGTAAAGATAATGAGTAGAAGCTATGGCAAATCCATAGCTTCTTTTTTAGTGTAAGAAGCAGTGATTCGCAATAAACGAGAGCCATTTCGCAATAAAGAAGCAGTGAATCGCAATAAACGAGGGCTATTTCGCAATAAAGAAGCAGTGAATCGCAATAAACGAGGGCTATTTCGCAATAAAGAAGTAGCGATTCGCAATAGACAAGTCCTACTTCACAATAAACAGCTGCATAATAAAAAAGCTATCTTTTTAAAAGAGGTAAGTAAGCATACATCGGACTCACAGACTTACTTTTTACGCGGAAAAGCTCTCATCTAATTGTAAGATTTCCCTGTTAATCCTATTTTACAAGGAAATCTTACAGTTACATGAAGCTGTTTTCCTTGTAGTAGATATATCAACGGTAAAATGCGGTGAGGATAGGTAACCGGATTATTATAAATGCTTGAATAAAAACTATCGGATGTATCCCCATCATGACAAAGGACCGAGAAGTTTTTCTTATCAGCAAAGAAAGTATAAAAATTGGATGCCTGTCTACGCAAGCGCCCTAAAACTAGGCTACTTCACGAATTGCCCTATGATAAGTCATCATCGGTTCGTAAACTCACCGTGATTCCTTTATATCAGTTAATTCTGAAGCCGCTACGTTTCTAAACGGGCGCTCTGCGCTTTTCTTATCACTAATATTATAAATAGTGCATAGAATTGTAGTAGATCTTTTTACAATATTGATTGCTTAAAAAGATCTTTTCAAGTAAAA
>NZ_WJEB01000037.1:0-67189 GCF_010994085.1 Gracilibacillus saliphilus
CACTAATATTATAAATAGTGCATAGAATTGTAGTAGATCTTTTTACAATATTGATTGCTTAAAAAGATCTTTTCAAGTAAAATAAAAGAGTCGTCGTTTTCTTTCGCGACTTAGTCAAGAATGGAAAGGAGCATAGAAACAGAAATTTAAATAAAAGCGCCTGGGCTATGACGTACGGTAAACTCATAGCTGACGAGGAGGAGGTTTATCGAGCATGATCGGCGGATGCCTCCCGGTTGCACATCTCAACCGATATGTTTTTGTTCGAAAGCAGGAAGGCAACTTCTTGTACAAGAATAAGAACAAGATGAACGAATACAAACACGAGAAAGGGGCAGATAGACGCCCCTTGTAACTATCGATTCAATGGTCGTTTGTCTGCCCCTTATTATAAGGAGGAGACAACACTATGTGCGGTATTGTAGGTTTTATTGGAGCAAATGATTCGAAGGAAGTTTTATTAACAGGATTAGAGAAATTAGAGTATCGAGGATATGATTCTGCAGGTATTGCTTTATTGAATGATAATGGTGTAAGTGTCACAAAAGTAAAAGGACGAATTGCAACGTTACGTGAAAAAGTAGACGAAGATGTGATGGCGACAATGGGTATCGGACACACTCGTTGGGCAACACATGGTGAGCCTAGTGAGGATAATGCGCACCCTCACCAAAGTGGATCTGGCCGTTTCACATTAGTTCATAATGGAGTAATCGAGAATTACAGTGAGATTCGCGATGAGTATTTAGTTGGTGTTTCATTAAAAAGTGAAACAGATACAGAAATCGTTGTACAGTTAATTGAACAGCTTGCTAATGAAGCGAATGATGTATTAGGTGGCTTCCGTAAAGCTTTATCTGTTCTAAAAGGATCTTATGCCATTGCTTTAATTGATAATCAAAATCCTGATCTTATTTACGTTGCCAAAAACAAAAGTCCATTACTTGTCGGCTTAGGGAACGGTTTTAATGTCGTAGCAAGTGATGCGATGGCCACATTAAAAGAAACGAATCGTTATGTGGAAATTGAAGATAAAGAAGTAGTATTGGTTCAACGTGATCGTGTCGAAATCCAGAAACTAGATGGAACAGTTGTGGATCGTGAAGCATATGTAGCTGAAATCGATGCTTCTGATACGGAAAAAGGAACCTATCCACACTTTATGTTAAAAGAAATTGATGAACAGCCATTTGTTATCCGTAAAATTATTCAAGAGTATCAAGACAAGAACGATACCATTAAATTAGATAATGATATCCGTAAAGCGATGAAGAAAGCGGATCGTATCTATATTATTGCAGCAGGAACAAGTTATCATGCTGGATTAGTTGGTAAACAATTTATTGAACGATTAGCTAATATCCCTGTCGAAGTGCATATTGCAAGTGAATTCTCTTATAATATGCCATTGTTATCTGAAAATCCATTATTTATTTTCATTTCACAAAGTGGGGAAACAGCGGATAGCCGTTCCGTTTTAGTACAAACAAAAGCTTTAGGGCACCCGGCATTAACGCTTACTAATGTGCCTGGTTCAACCCTTTCTCGTGAAGCAGACTATACCTTGCATTTACATGCAGGACCTGAAATTGCAGTAGCATCAACAAAAGCATATACAGCTCAAATTGCTGTATTAGCGATTCTGGCGGTAGATAGTGCCAGAGCAAAAGGGATTGATCTATCATTTGATCCACTTCAAGAACTAGCTATTGTATCAAGTGCGATGGAAACATTAACGGATCAAAAAGAAGAATTCGAACGTATTGCAAAAGACATGTTTGAAACAACTAGAAATGCCTTCTTTATTGGCCGTGGCGTGGACTATTTCGTTGTTCAAGAAGCGGCATTGAAGTTAAAAGAAATCTCATATATTCAAGCAGAAGGCTTCGCTGGCGGTGAATTGAAGCACGGTACGATTGCTTTAATCGAAGATGGAACACCAGTTATCGCTATCTCAACACAAGAAAATGTTAATCTATCCATTCGCGGTAACGTACAGGAAGTAGCAGCACGTGGAGCTAATACTTGTGTTGTAAGTATGAAAGGCTTTGAAAATGATAGTGATCAATTTGTTTTACCACAAGTCCACCAGCTGCTAACACCATTAGTAAGTGTGATTCCAATGCAGTTACTTGCTTATTACGCAGCACTTCACCGTGATTGTGACGTTGATAAGCCAAGAAATTTAGCGAAGTCTGTGACGGTTGAGTAATAAAAAAGTTGTTTAATTTATAATTGTAGCATGAAATGTAGATTTAAAATAAAGTCACGATGTTTCTAAAAAATGCGATGTTAAAAATAAAGTCATGTTGTTTATAAAAAAGTTGCGAAGCTTTGCCCCTATGGATATAATTATCTAAAGGGGTGTTTCTTTATGTCGAAAAGAAAAAGAACATCTAAAATTGATAAGTGGATTCAAGAGGGTCGAGGAACGGGCAGTGGGGCAGATTATCAACCTTGGCTTAAAATTCACGATGTTTTCCTCGTTAGGTCAGTCAACTAGATTGAAAGGTATAAAAACGGGTAGACAACTGTCACCCACAATTAATCTTTTTCCATAAGTCTTAATCTCTTTCCGTAAATGAGAGAGGAAAGAGCACTTGAGAGTGGTTTTTTGAGAAGATGTGAGAGAAAAATGAAGTGATATAGAAGTAGTTCATCAGCGGATAAAACTTGATTTATAGAGGTTTAGAGCAGAAGAGAAGGATATCCTTTTTCTTCTGTTTTTTTTCTATCTCCTTTCAGTCTTTTCTCTGTTACGGAAAAACCAAAGTTACCGTTCGACAAATTCCACAAGGTATGTATCAGGTTAAAATCGGCTGTTTTACGGAAAAAGATTAATCACGCACCATATTTTGTAAAAGTGGGTTGGGGTTAGGTATGGTATGAGATAGAGGGGGGATTTGGGGAGGGAAAGAGATTAATTGTGGGGGACAGAAATACAAGACCAAGAGAGAGCCAATGAGGCAAAGAAGTACACTTATTGTTTTTTAAATAAAAAGAACTATGAAAAAGGCCTTACATTAGATTAAAACAAGTTGATGGCTCTACAGAAGACTTTGAACTTGTACAAATGAATCAGTTGAAACATGAATATACATCGGTACCTAAAATTAAACGAATTAAAAGTAGTTCCTCAAAGCAGCGTACAACAGAGGATGAAAATACAAAAAAAATACTACTGTAATAATGATTCAATTCGATCCACAGCAGACGATGAAGACCAAAAAATTAGTAAGAGGGCTAGAGCATCAAATGTTGCACGAAATCCAAGCACAAGGTGAGTTGCAAGATTTGATTAATGTGTTGAAAGTAATGGAACAGCATTATCAAGTACAAGCAATTCGTGCAATTATCGATGTGCTACCAGAGGGTATAGGGGAACGTAGATTTACCAAGCTAAGTGATGGTGTAACGAAAAGACGATATAATTGCTGAAATACTTCTTATAAATGGTAAGCAATTCAATATTGTGGAGTTAGAACGTGAAAATCGTTCTCTATCGATCCTTATTTTATCATCGTCTACTACTCATAACTGGCATCTTTTTTATAATAAATTACTTGTGAATCTTATTAATGATAATGGCACTTGGACAAGTAAAGCATTAAAGATTATTGAAAATCAAGGTGTTATTGTGATGAAGGCGAAGCATGGTTCTAAAGGTATTCGGCATAGGAGCAAAATATTGTTAAACAAGTTAATTTAACAAATTTCTATAAAATTAGTGCTCTTCACTAAAAGAAAATGGTTATTTATATTGGGATATTGTTCAATGAAAGTATGGGGGGATTAATGGATAATAATAATTATGGGGTTCAAGGATTCAAGAATTTTATAGAAAAATGTTCAGAGAGGGGGATGTTACTTGAAAAGAAGCGTGTTATATATTGAAGATAAAGAGAAAATAGGCAGTTGGGTAAAAGGAGAATTGGAACAGCGAGGATTTTCAGTTCAGTGGCTGCTTTCTGGCGAAGGAGCCGAAAAAGAAGTAAATCAGCATGAAATAGTTATCTTGGATATCATGTTACCCGGTTTAGACGGATTTACTGTGGGAAAACGATTAAAAAAGGCAGCTCCTGCTGTTCCAATATTGCTGTTATCTGCTAGAACATCAATAGATGATAAGGTGGATGGTTTACAATTTGCTGATGACTATTTAACGAAACCATTCCATACGGATGAATTAGTTGCAAGATTAGAAGTATTAACCCGTCGAAGTGGTGGTATACATTCCGAACGAATTGCATTAGGAAATCATATTGAAGTAGATCCAGAAGTCCAAATGGTATATGACAAGTACACAGGAGAAGAAATTATATTGACAGGGAAACAACATCAAATTTTAATGTATTTCTTACGCCACCCTAATCAAGTGTTACCAAAAGAGCAAATTTATGAAGCGATTTGGAACGAAACTTACATAACTGGTGATAAAACATTAATGGTGCATATAAGTCGACTGCGTCAAAAGTTGGAACGGTATCCAGATTCCTCGGAGATTATTGAAACGTTAAAGGGAATAGGATATCGGGTGAAACTATGAAACAGACTAGATCATTATTTCGTCGTTTTCTAATGGGACATTTTGTATTTATCTTTTTTCCTCCAATTGTGCTATTTATCTTTTTTTCATTCATTGAGTTTTCGGGTATCAATGAAGAAAATCTGAATACGTTAAATCTATTTTACGTTATACTACTTTTGTTTGGTTTTGTTATTGTCACATTTGTTGTCATATCTTGGCTTTTCTTCTTGAGACTTCGCAAACGTCTCACTCGCTTACAGGAAGTCATGTCATTTTCAGCTAATAGTAACTCATTTCCTAAACCAGTGTCTGTTCAAACGGATCTTATGGATGAAATAGACCAGTTAGGAAGTTCTTTTAATTGGATGATTCAGCAGCTTGAAGACAGTCGTAAGCGAGAATATGAAGAGGAATTATTACGACATCGACTCATTGCGAATTTATCTCACGACTTACGAACTCCACTTACCATTTTGAAAGGACATGTTACCAGATTAAACAAAGAATCAATGAGTTTAAAAGGACGAGACTCATTAACGGAGATGAACCATACGATTACAAGAGTCGGAGATCTAATGGATGATTTACTTTCCTATACATTGCTTACATCAGGGAAACATCCTTTTCAACCCACTTCAACAGATATTGGGCGTTTAGTAAGAGCATCTGTTGCTGCGTGGTATCCTATATTTGAAGAATTAGAAATTCAGTTCGATGTTGATTTACCGACAGAGGCGACTTTTTATTGGGAAGCAGATCCTAAATGGATGACACGGATTCTTGACAATTTATTTCAGAATATCCTTCGCCATGCAGCAGAGGGAAAGTATGCAAACATTGTAGTTGATGTAGAAAAAGAACAGATCATTGTTGCAGACAGAGGTCCAGGGATGGATCACTCATCCTATGAGCGTGGGGCGGGAATTGGATTATCGGCTTCAAATTATATGTTGAAAAAAATGAAGCTGAAAGCTGACTTTATATCAACTGAAAATGGCACAAGAGTAGCTATTGGCAGAGTTTAACCTAAAGTTAACCCAGAAGTAAACAACATGATAACCAAGATGTAACTTTGCTTCTTTATAATGAGAACCATAACAGAAAGGAAGTGTTATGGTTGCTTACAATTAATAACTTAGTCAAACAAAGAGGAAATCAAGAAATTTTATCAGGTGTCAGTTTTAAAGCTAGACCCGGTAGAGTAACTGGTTTTTTAGGTCCAAATGGGGCAGGGAAAAGTTCTACACTTCGCATCCTGCTTGGGTTAGATCGTGCCACCTCAGGGAGTGCACTGATTAATGGAGTGCCATTCGCTGAATTACAGAATCCTCTAGCAACAGTAGGTGCTGCACTTGATAGATTTGGAGCTCATCGTATGCGAACAGGACGGAAACACTTGCGTTGGATTGCTTGTGCCGCGGGATTGTCTCGCTCACGTGTAGAGGAAGTTCTGGAAATAGTAGGTCTTACGAATGCAGCTGGGAAAAGGGTTGGAAAATATTCTCTTGGTATGGGAAGAAGACTTGGAATGGCAGCTGCACTACTTGGTGATCCAAAAATATTGGTTTTAGATGAACCCGTAAACGGGCTCGACCCAGAAGGAATTCGTTGGATTCGGACATTTTTACGTGAACGTGCTGCGTCTGGTAAAACGGTGTTACTATCCAGTCATCTAATGGGTGAGCTTGGAGAGACTGTTGATGATGTGGTGATTATTAATCATGGAAAAGTCGTTGCAGATGGAACATTGGAAGAAGTAATAGGCAACCATTCCACGCTGGAGGAAGCCTTTTTTGCCCTGACATCTAAAAATACGGGTGATGTTGTATGAGAGTATTCAACGCAGAACTATCTAAATTGTTCTCCCTGCCGGGCATTTGGCTTGCCTTTCTTATTGGAGCATTTGCCCCAGCGGTCATTGCTGTCTTGGACAGCGTAGTGGAAAAAGAGGAGATTATAGCTGGAGTTAGCACACGACTATCAGAAGTTGGCTATATTGGTTTAGGTCTTGGTGTGCAAGGTATCATTATTCTTGGTGTGCTTGCTGTCAGCAGTGAGTATTTGACAGAGAGCAGTGAATCTGGTGGAGGGAATCAGATTACAACGAGTTTAACCGTTGTTTCATCCCGTTTACACTTTTTGCTGGCAAAAGCAAGTGCTGTGACAGTGATCAGTTTACTGCTTTCCTTTGTTGCGATTCTAACAACTGTGTCAGCAACAAATCTTATACTTGGTGAATACGCCCCTGCATTTGAAGCATCTAGACTGATCGGCGCAGTTTGTTACTGGATATTTACTGCTCTTTTAGCATTTGGGATTACTGTTCTGACTAAGAATGGCATTATCCCGCTTGCTGTGCTCATGATAAATTCATCTGCTGTGACAGTCTCTTATCTCCTTACTAAGGTAACAAAATTAGCGTTTTACTTACCAGATATGGCTGGCCTTGATATGTTTATGGTTTCGAGCGACAGATTTCATACCCCATTTAAAGGTGGTTTAATCATGTTTGCTTGGGTAGCTGTTCTTTTCATTGTAGCAGCCATTGTATTCCATAGGAGGGACGTTTCATCATGAGTGTCTCTTCTAGTAGAAAGATAACACTAATCTTTGGTGCTGAACTGGATAAATTAGTTACATTACCATTGGTATGGCTTACTCTTATGTGTACATTCATTCTTAATTTAGTTTTAGCCGCAGCTTTTACTACTGCTGGTCTACGAGGTGCAGCAGGAACGCAAAGTATACTGAATATAGGACTTGCTCCTATGGGATATCTTCAAGCGGGGTTTATTATTCTTGGTATCTTAGCTACTTGTTCGGAGTACACGGGTGGGCAGATTCGAACTACTTTAATTACGATTCCTTGGCGTGGGTTTCAATTATCCACGAAACATTTAGCTTTGGCAATTGTAACCATTCCTATGGCTTTTATTATTGCTGCATCAGGTGTACTATATGCTTTTATTATGATGCGAGACACAGCATTAGTGATTGAAATAGACAATATGATAAAAACTTTAGTAGGTGCAACAGGCTATCTAACATTAACCACCCTTCTCAGTGCAGCTATAGGTGCTCTATTCAGACGAACCACTCCTGCTTTAGTAGTACTGCTTGGTCATTATTTCATTGTCAGTCCATTATTGAGAGATTTTCTACCTAGTATTAAAAATTATTTTCCGGATACGGCAGGATATTATATGTATATGTCGCCTCCTTCTAATGAAATAAATATCCTTACACCAATGCAAGGAGCAGGTATCTCAATGCTATGGACACTGATATTTATTACAGTGGCTATTGTATTTTACCGTAAACGAGATGCCTAAGTTTAGGTTTCATCACTTATACAAAATAAGGAAATTGATTTGTGGAGATGGAGAAAGAATCAATCCTTCATTACCTGTTGTTGAGTAATAATATAGTTCTTTAATTATAAATATAGTTGTTTAACATGTACAATAAAGTTGTTTGAAAACTTTGATTTACTTGTTCAATTAACAGGCCAGATTGTTGTACAAAAAAAAGGGGGGACACAAATGTTATTAAAACCAAATAAAAATTATATTTGGGTATATTTCATTATCTTTTTTGCTCTTTGGTGTGCGAGAGAAATATGGTTAGTCCAATACTTAGACATGATGGATTCCATACCAAGGGCTATTACATCAGCCGTTATCAAAATAGTCATTTGGGTCATTCCCGTTATATTTTTGGTTAAAGTTATGGAGAAAAGTAATCCGTTATCCTATTTAAGATTACGTCATAACTTTAAAAAGGGGTTAAAATGGGTAGGTTGGTTGTCTTTAGTTTTCATATTCTATTTAATTTTCAATCTAACTGTTTTAAAAAATGATTTTGATTTTCAAATGGGGTTTAATGAGTGGCTTAATACAATTCTGTTAGTTGGAATCACTGAGGAAATTGTCTTTAGAGGTTTTTTATTAAGAAAACTAATGGATTCTTATAAGTTCTGGATAGCAAATACAATTACAGCCTTACTCTTTGTGTCGATTCATTTTCCTATTTGGTTTTATAAAGGTCTCTTTGAATTCCCATATATTCTAGGTTCCATATTAACGGCTTTTGTATTGGGTATTCTATTTGGATTTGTATATAAGAAAAGTAACTCACTTTGGTCAGTAATTATTATTCATTCTTTGTATAATTTATTAGTGTCACTGTTCTACTAATGGGCGCAATTGTGAAGCAACACTTTAGAAAATGATCAAACTTTTTTATAAAAATTGTTTAATACTTCACAAACAAAAAATCCATTTTGATCAATCTTTTTTCAAAACGGATTTTTCTTACCAAAAGAGGGTTTGTGAGATATTTTTGATCAAACTTTATTTCAAAGTAATATATAAGTATGTTTAGATTGAAGTCACAGGTAAAAAATATAAATATTAAAATAAATTATTTATTTCACCCTCTGCGTTTAACATAGAAGCAGAGGGTTTTTTTATGTATTTACCATTAATAGAAACTAATGGGGAAACATTTGGGTATGTTTGATAAATTAAATAGCTGGAGGAGCATAGTAATATGATTGGATATTTCCCTTACCCATAAGAGCCATAGTTGATGTGCTAATTACCACATTAATTGTTGTGCAATGCTGTGTTAATTTTGATAAACCAAAAGTAAAATTGTAATTTTATGTTAAAATAAGCACAGAGATTGTGACGGGTTGTTTAAGAAGATAAATGAAAGAAGGAGTTTGTAATGAGGGTTAATGAAATAGCATTAAGGAGTGGGAGTATGGAGAAGTGGGATATTTACGACAAGGACAGAAATCTGACCTACAAGCAAATGAATCGTGGGGATATATTCGAACAAGGTGCTTATCATTTAGTGATTCACGTCTGTTTATTTAATCAACTTGGAGACATGCTGATTCAACAGCGACAACCAGATAAGGAAGATTGGAAAAACATGTGGGACATTACCGTGGGAGGTAGTGCTATAGCGGGTGAAACTAGTCAACAAGCTGCAGAAAGAGAAGTGAAAGAAGAAATTGGTTATACACTTAACCTTCGAAATAGGCGCCCTTCTCTAACTATTAACTTTGAGAATGGATTTGATGATTATTATCTTCTTGAAACTGATTTAAGTATCTCAAATCTCCCAGTACCGACTGAGGAAGTGAAACAGGTTAAATGGGCGTCGAGTGATGACATCATTAATATGATTTCGGAAGGTTTATTTATTCCTTATCACGCCCCGTTGATTGCATTATTATTTGATATGAGGTACAACATGGGTGCGCACAACCAAAGAATAGGTCAGTAAAACCTTTACAAACAATCGGGCGCTATTTTTTATAAATATTTCTTGATCATCTTCACCTAAAGAGGGTTTTTCTTTATAAGGCTATATGATAGTAGTGTTAACAGGAATGCATACGAAATAAGTAAAGGGAGATTGAAATGACCTATATAACAGTTGTAGAATACGATCCTCAATGGGTTCGAGATTTTGAAATGATTAGAGATTTTGTAACGCCATCCTTAAGTGACATTGTTTTGGCAGTAGAACATATCGGAAGTACATCTGTTCCAGGGTTACCTGCAAAACCAATTGTTGATATAGATGTTGTAGTAGCTACAAGAAACGATGTACAGATTGCTATTGAAAAACTAGCTACCTTAGGTTATGTACATGAAGGGGATTTAGGAATCAAAGGTCGTGAAGCTTTCATACCACCTGATAAAATGCCTTGGCATCACCTTTATGTTTGTACTATCGATAACGCTGAATTTAGACGCCATATTAAGTTTCGTGATTATTTGAGAAATCATCCTCAAGTAGCTAAAGATTATGGAGAATTAAAGTTAAAATTAGTAAAAGAGTTTCACAACGATCACAAGGCTTATACCAATGGAAAAACTGATTTTGTAGAAGAAATACTTAAACAAGCAGGGGAGAAAAATAAGATTTAGACTGTTAATTGAGCTAAAGGGTAGTTTTTCTTCGAGAAGCAAGCAATATAGGAAGATTTTGCAAAATGATATATTAAAAAATGTTTTGGGGGGTACTCAGACTGTTTATCGTAAATGTTGCTTTCTCTTGTTGGAGGTAAGGTGGATATAGAAGGAAATTCAGCAGATATATTAGAAAGAACAGTAAAGCGAGAAATATTAGAAGAAGTCGGTGTGAAAGTAAAAGACAGCTTAGCTTATGTACACAATACATCTTTCGTAATAGATACTGGTGAAAATTTAGTGGATATTGTTTTTCTTTGCGAATATGAATCAGGTGAGGCATTTCCTAAAAGTTCTGATGAAGTAGAAAAGATGTTATGGTTAACTACCGAAGAAATATTAAACCATCCAAATTCACCTATTTATTTAAAGGAAAGCATTAAACATTCCGAGGCGTTGATTTCAATTTATTAGTCATAATTACTTTATACATATTATGGAGTGGTTTAATTGAAGAATATTTATATTATTAGGCATTGTGAAGCAGAAGGCCAGTCTCCAGAAGCCCAACTTACAGATAGAGGCCATGAACAAGCCTTAGAATTATCTGAGTTTTTTTCCAATGTTAAAATAGATCGCATTATTTCAAGCCCATATAAACGTGCAATTGATTCTATTCGCCCACTTGCAAAGAGATTCAATATAGACGTTGAGATTAATAAAAATTTGATAGAGCGTATTCTGAGCACTAAAAATCTTCCCGATTGGTTTGAAAAACTTAGAAATACATTTGATGATATAGAATTGAGGTTTGAAGGCGGAGAATCCAGTCGAGAAGCTATGAAACGAATTGTTGAGGTTGTAGAAGAAGCTTTTAGCAGAAACAATAACAATACAGTCATTGTTACACATGGAAATTTAATGTCTTTACTTTTAATGTATTTTAACAAAGATTATGGGTTTGATGATTGGAAAATTCTTAGTAATCCTGACGCATTTCTCTTAAAACACGAGAGTAATAAGGTAACTTTTCAGCGAATATGGAAATAAAAAGGATATACATAAGGCGTGCGGAAATATAGGAGTTGTTAGTTACGAGGGTGCTTTAATTTAACAAGCTAATATAGTCCATTAGAATGAATCGCATCCTTTACGGCTCGAACAGACGCCTAACACTCCTTATGATCAACCCCCCCACTGATCATAGTCTCACTTCATTTCTAATCCAAATTCTTTTTAGGTTTTTCTACATGTTTTCTATTTTTTACTTCACTAAAAATGTCATCTGACTTACTTGCTTCAGTTAGTGTGGTCCCATTAGGTGGATTAGATTGATTTAATACAATTAGTGATTTCAGCATATTAATATCCTCTTTAGTAGCATATTGTTTATTGGGTTTTAGCATATAGCCTAACTGACCGTTTGCTTCGATTGTAGCCCATTGTAAATCACTAATACTTCTAATATTTTGTTGTCTTAATCGCACCTCAAGCATATCAACTGTTAATCGTAGCTTTTTTAAATTACTTTCGTTAATTTGGCCATTTTCGACTACAATTAGTGATTTTCCATAAATAATAGTTTCAAGAGCATTGGATTTTAAAACGATATACTCAATAAAAAGAAGTGTAACTACCATTAAGAAAGTAATCAACATAGTAATCCAAATGTTCCTGTCGCTGACAGGTTGAATGATTAATGAACCAACTGCTATCATCATCACAGTCTGAGCAACGGTAAGCTGTGAGATTGATTTTCTTCCTGCTAACCGCAAAATAAGTACTCCACCAATGACAATCACAATTGATTTCCATATAAAGTTTAAATCCAACAAAAACCCCCCTTTTAAAAGCAAATTATAATGTTTTTATCTGAAAAAATTTTTCAGTTTCCCTGTAGATGGAATGCTTAATTATTATGGTGAATGATATCCGCCCTCTTATTCTCCATAATTGAAAATAATCATTATTTAGGTTAGGAACGATTCCCTGAAAATAAAATGGGAATACTTCAAAATTTTATCATTTGATTTTCTAAAGCTTTTTCTTCCTTTCAACGTTTTCAATAGTTGCAGCATTTGTAATGCTATATAACCTGCTCTTAGGTTCATATATTTGTTGTGATGGCCATAATCCGTGGTGACCTGAAAAGATAAAACTCACTAAACAAGCAATAAAAAAGTACTCTAGTCCTTCTCCATCAAACATTTCCATTGCCAATAGGAACGCTGTTATAGGGGTATTAGCACCGCCACAAAAAACAGCGACTAATCCTAAGGCAGCCAGAAATGATATAGGTAGATCGAAGAAGATGTGTAAGGTATTACCTAATGTTGCTCCCATAAAAAATAAAGGTATTGCCTCTCCACCAACAAAGCCCGTTCCAAGAGTTACCGCCGTAAACACTAGCTTTGCCAGGAAAGCAAAGGGAGGAACGTCTCCTGTGAATGATTGTTCTAGCATCTGTAAGCCTCGGCCATTGTAATCTTGTGAACCGATGATTAATGTAAATAAAACTATGATAATTCCTCCAACAAAGGCCCTTTTCATATGATTTTTCTTAAAGAGTTTCTCAGATAACGTTTGTATACCATGCCTCAACTGGCAGTATAAAACACTTAGTAAACTAAAAATAACAGCCAAAATAATAACTTTTGTAAATGTAATAAAGGATAACTCTGGTACATTTTGTATAATAAATTCTTCGTGTTTATGTCCCCAAACTGCTGTTGTCATAAAGTGACCAACAAAGCTAGCCACAAGACAAGGGACGAATGCCTCAAATTTTATTTTCCCTAAAGCAGTCATTTCCATTCCAAAAACAGCACCTGTTATAGGTGCCCCAAAGGCAGCCCCAAATCCAGCACTTATGCCGCTCATGATATAAATTTTTGTGTCGAGTAAGTTGACCTTAAATAGTCTGTTGCCTGCTTCAGCTACACTTCCTCCCATTTGGACAGCTGCACCTTCTCTTCCTGTTGAACCGCCCAAAAAGACTGTTAGAAAGGTTCCAAAGTAAACAATAGGCCCCATTCTGATTGGAATCTTCTTGTTGCCATGAACGCTGTTTATCACTAAATTATTTTGTTCAGCAGTGTCATTTAAAGTATTGTTAAAATATACCTTGCCATAATTCATATATATATATCCTAAGATAATTCCACCAAGAGGAAGAAGACCTATAAGCCATCCACTTTTTTCTCGTACACTCCCTAGGTAATCATTTATTTCTAAAAGAAAAGTAGTTGCAGAACCGACAACTATACCAATTATGAGGCCTGAAATTACCCATTTGCAGAGAATTGAAAAAAAGTTTTTGTACTTTCGTTTTATAACCATATAAAAGTTAACCTCACTTTCAAAGGATCAATATTTATATTGCTAAGAAACTTTAAAAATATTCTCGGAAGGTCCCGTTGTTTAGCGATAAGAACGAAAAGTTGAGAGATAGATTAAAGATAAAAAGGAAATAGACCCGAATTGTTAAATAAGTAAATAGAGAGAAATAATTGACATGACACTATTTGGTGTCGTAAAATAAAAAAGACACCATTTGGTATCCTATTGGGAGGGACCGTTTTGAAAAAAACAGATGAAAAACGTGATGTGTTTGTAGCCATTGCTGATCCAACAAGGCGTGAAATAATACGTTTATTGGCAGATTCAGATGAGTTACCTTTACATGAATTAACTCCTCACTTTCAAATGGGGCGTACAGCAGTATCGAAACATTTGATGATTCTGAGAGAAGCCAATTTAGTAACAAACCGTAAAGCAGGCAGGGAAACAAAGTATCGACTGAATGCCGAACCTTTACAAGAGGTAAAAGATTGGCTGTCCTTTTATGAAAAGTTCTGGAATGAACGAGCGGCAATGCTCAAAGATATTTTAGAGGATTAATGGATATTAGATTTTTAGTATGAAAGTTCAGTCGAAAAAGTGAAGCATGTATCAACAGATTCGAAAAAAGCAAATGGTTTTTATTGTACACAACACATTCTTTAAGAGGGGTGTTCTTTATGGAAGGTAGTTACCTGAATCCTCAGGTTGATGAATACATAGGTAAATCCAAAAAGTGGAAAGAGGAATATGAGATTTTAAGGAAAATAATTCTTGAATGTGAATTGAAAGAAGAAATAAAGTGGAACAAACCGTGTTACACATTTGAGAAAAGTAATGTAGTGATCATACAAGGTTTTAAAGAATACTGTGCACTTATGTTTTTTAAAGGTGTTTTGTTAAATGATCCTCAAGGTATTCTTGTCAAACCTGGTGAAAATTCACACGCACAACGACAGCTTCGATTCACCAACACTCAAGATATTCATGCAATGGAATCTACGTTAAAAGCATATCTTCAGAAAGCGATTGAAGTGGAGAAAGCAGGCTTGGAAGTAAATTCTGTAAAGAAGCCCGAATTGACAGTTCCTGAAGAATTACAAAAGAAGTTTGATGAAATGCCTGCATTGAAAAAGGCATTTGAATCATTGACACCAGGAAGACAAAGAGCTTATATTCTTTACTTTTCTAAAGCAAAAAAATCTCATACACGAGTGGCGAGGATTGAAAAATATATAGAGAAAATTCTTGATAGAAAAGGGTTAAATGATTAGTGATTATCCTATGCCGTTGATCAATTTAATGAACAAAAAATAAAGGAATCGTTAAAGAAAATATTAGAGGAGGAAGAATGAATGGCAGATTTATCGTTAGATTTTCAATTTAAAAGCCCCATTAATAAAGTTTGGAAGGCATTAACTAATTCCGATACACTTGCACAATGGGTGATGGAAAATAACTTTAAACCAATCGTGGGACATAAGTGTCAGTTTTGGAATAAAGAAATTGATTTAGTAGTGGATTGTGAAGTGTTAGTTGTAGATGAACCGTCTACTTTATCCTATACATGGGTAGGTGGACCAATTGATACGATCGTAACGTGGACATTAACTGAAGACGGTGAAACAACACATTTACATCTTGACCACACTGGATTTGAAGCAAAAGGACAAGCATATAACGGTGCGAAATACGGTTGGGCGTATAAAGTGGAAGAACTTCAAAAAGTGTTAGGAGAAAAATCTTCATATGATAAAGGAAATCATAACATAGCGACTTTCACTTCATTTTTACAGGGTATTGATCATGAAGCACACAGGGAAAGAACGGAACAAATATTCAACTGGATTACTGAAAAATATCCTAAATTAGAAACAGAAATCAAATGGAATCAACCGATGTTTACGGATCACGGTACCTTTATCATTGGATTTAGTGTATCGAAAAAACATTTAGCAATTGCTCCTGAACATGTAGCCATTCAACATGTAGAAGCGGACATTCAACAAGCAGGTTATGATTACACAAAAGAGATTATCCGTATCCCGTGGAATCGTGAAGTAGATTATGAATTATTGGCAAAAATCATTGATTTTAATATTTGGGACAAAGCAAATTGTACGACGTTTTGGAGAAAGTAAGCTGACCATATGAAAAAAGGAGTGAGTAAGATGGCGTTTTTTCAAGATATATTTTCGATCTTTAACAAAAGAAATGTACCTTTTATCGAAAGTTTTCAAGAAGAAAAAGATGTCTATACGTTTCGTTTTGAAAAATCAGATGACGTAACTTGGAAGGCTGGTCAACACGGCTTATTTACGGTCACACACCAGAAAATAAAAGATCATACCCGTCCATTTACCATCGCATCGGCACCTGAGGAAGATGTGATTCAAATAACGATGAAAATTAGTGATGATCCCAGTGAATTTAAACAAGCGATGTTATCCTTAAAAAAAGGCGATACGATTAAAATGGCAGGGCCGGTTGGATCATTTTGTTTAAAAGAGGATAGCCCTACAATGCTGATTGCAGGAGGGATTGGCATTACTCCATTTCGAGCCATCGTCCAACAAATAGAAGCAGAAGGTAATAATAATAAACAAATTCAATTAATTTATTTGGATAGCAATAAATCTTTTATTTTTCAAGATGAATTGGACCTAATAGCTAAAGAAACTTCTGTTAAGGTAAGATATCTTCATGAAAGAGATCATTTAAACAAGGAACTGGATAAGTGTATTAGCTCATATTCGAATGAAGGTCATTTCTTCGTTTCAGGACCGAAATCAATGGTGGAGACTACAACTACATATTTACAAAAGCAGAATGTACCTAAGCGACATATTAAAAAAGATGTTATGTTTGGGTATTAGTATCAAGTCAACAACACATAACTTTAGTCATGAGTTGTTGACAATTGTTTACTTATTAACTAGTAAAGTCCTTACACCCTAATGCTCCTTCCTATTTAAAAGAGAGTATTAAAAGAGCTGAGAAGATGAAGAGTATCAAATAAATAGAGAAAATATGACTAAAAAAACGCCTAAAATAGGAAGGTTTAATTGGAGAGACAAAAGTATGGTAAAAAAATCATCGACTAATCAAATTGGACGGATTTTAATAAAAGAAAAATCAGAACGATTGCATCCTTTATATAAATATGTGAAAGAGATAAAAGATCAAATCAAAGCTTCTGCAGGTGCAGTATACGTAATACAAGAGGATAAAGTTATAGGTGAATAGTATTCTGGGGTTAACCCTTTAACAAAACGAAAAATTGAAGAAGACTCTCGTTTTAATATTTACTCTGCTCGTAAAAGCTATATAGGTTTGGCAGTTGCTATCCTTCTTAATGACGGAAAAATAAATAGTTTGGATGACTTAGCATTAGAGTATGTAGCAGGATTAAATGATAATCTTTATAAAGGTATTACATTGCGCCACCTTGTAACACATACACATGGTTTAAAATTTATGAATGACGAATTGATAAGGAGTTCTTCTCCAGGAAGTGAATGGGTATACAATGATGCGGGACTGTCACTGTTATATAAAATTATTACCAATATCTCTAAGCGTACGGTGAATGGTATTCTTCAAGAATATGTGTTTAATCCTTTAGAGTTTTCAGAAACTGGATGGGAATCAACGTATCAAAATAATCTTGTTGCTGATGTCTTTGAATTACCAGAAGATCCGAAAATTCGATTAGATAAAGATACTGGATTTGAAAGAAATTTGTATGTGAGTGCGAGAGAGTTTGCACATTGGGGCTATTTACATTTGAACAATGGAAATCTTCATGGTAAGCAAGTTTTGCCGAGAAATATATTTGAATTCACCACTTCGATACAAACACCGAAAGATATGTTTCATACACCCCAAAACGGATTTTTTTGGTTTAAGAATGATAACGCTTATCTAAATAGTGAATTAGGCGAGGAGCTGCCAATAAATTCTTATCAAATTTTAGGAGCATCTGGTTGTGCCTGCTTAGTTATACCAGAATATAAAGCTGTAGCAGTACGTATGTACAATAAGATTGGCAATCCAGTTGGATATGACTATTTAAGAGATATTAAGGATTTTGGAAATTTAGTTAGTTCCTTATGTAACTAATTTTTTCGTGAAAGAAACAGTTAACGGGGATTTGTAAAAGGGATGTTTTGAAGAGAAGTATCACTCATAGTAGTATGCTTAAAATCGCTACCTGTTTATAGTATAATGAGTTCAATTAAATTATGAATGCTTTAGGTAACGCAGTATGTAAAGCTTCTATAAGAATTTCAAACCCCTAAGTTTTATAATTCTCTCTGATGAATGTTTATCAAAAGATTTAACTAATACTTTAAAGTAATGTGACGGATTACTTCATAGAAACCAACCAATAAAGCCACGCTATCAGCCGAACATTACCACTTGCATTTATGTTCTAAAATGGAAGAGAAAGCTCTTTTATTTATTTTAAATAGTTAAAGGGAGGTTAATAGGATAGGATTTAAAGGAAAGGCGACATCTCGATTTAGTCAGCAGAACTAAAAGAGCGGGATAGGAACTTGGCAATTATCATGAGATAGAAAGGGAAGGGTGGATTTATGACGGAGAAAGTTCGATCGGGGAAGGAAACGCATGTGATTGAAGTACACCAGTTAAAGATGCGCTACGGGACAGTTGACGTGTTGAAGGATGTGAATTTCACCGTAAGACGTGGTGAAGTACTTGCTCTTCTTGGTCCTAATGGTGCAGGAAAGACGACTACTATCGAAATCCTCGAAGGTTTCCGTATTCCCTCAGATGGGGAGGTCAAAGTTTTGGGTGTCACTCCAAAAGAAGGAGATGAATCGTGGCGAGCACAATTAGGTATTGTCATGCAGTCCTGGAGAGATCATCCGAAATGGAAAGTACATGAATTGTTAGAGCATTTAGGTAGATATTATGAGCCATATGCTACTACAAATCGCTCACGACCAATGGATGCTGGTGAATTAATAGATAAAGTTGGTCTGCAAGAACAAGCAAATCTAAAGGTAAGTAGTTTATCCGGAGGTCAGCGCAGGCGGTTAGATGTAGCCATCGGATTGATCGGCAATCCTGAAATTCTATTTCTAGACGAGCCGACCACAGGATTTGATCCGCAAGCTCGCCGCGATTTCCATGAGGTGATCAGGCGCTTGTCAGAGTTAGAAGATACCACAATTTTATTAACTACACACGATTTACATGAAGCTGAGAAATTATCCGATCGCATTCTGATTCTAGCAGATGGAAGAATCGTTGCTAATGGTAGTGCCGAGCAATTAGCCGAGCAAGTAGCTGGCACTTCTGAGGTGCGATGGATGGTGAACAATAAACGCTTCCACCAAGAAGTAACAAATGCCCCTTCATTCGTCCAAAAATTGTTTGCTGAGCACGGTGATACCATTACAGATTTGGAAGTACGCAAAGCAAACTTAGAAGATACCTACATCAAAATGGTTCAACAGATAAAAAGTAACGAAAGCTTTGACGATACACTGGCTAATTTTGAGGAGGGAACAGAATGAATCCTGTCTTACATGCGGCTAAACTAGGTGTACTGCGCGGCTGGATCGAGTTTAAACAGATGCTCAAAAATCCTCAAGAGTTTGGCTTTAATATTATTATGACGATGGTCTTTTTGATTGTGCTATATTTTCAGCGTAATAACACAATTGAAGGAACGGATCTAGCACTAGCAATGTTTGCGCTCCCAAGCATACTTGGTATGCTTGTTGTTTTCGGTGGTTTTATGGGTGCTGCTACAACGTTAACATTTGAACGAGAAGATGGAACCCTACTTCGAGCAAAGGCGACACCGAATGGCATGGTCAGTTATTTGATCAGCAGAATCATTAGTGTAACAACTTATTCCATGGTAAGTGTGATCATGTTGCTGATACCTGGATTGTTTTTAATTAAAGGATTGGCAGATACCTCTTGGAGTGGTTGGTTGATGCTGTTATTTATTTTTATCATTGGCATATTAGCTACTCTTCCTTGGGGAGCTGTTGTTGGATCATTAGTTAAAAGTACTGGTTCTTCCTTTAATTTGACTATGTTGCCTATCGGTGCCTTGACAGCAATTTCTGGTATCTTTTATCCGATCACTAGTTTGCCAGATTGGTTACAAGTTATTGCTCAGATTTTCCCTGTTTATTGGTTAGGTCTTGGCATGCGGGCGGCATTACTTCCGGAAACCGCTGTGCTAGCCGAAATTGGAGAGTCATGGCGTTATTTAGAAATGTTCGGAGTGTTGGGTATCTGGACGATTGCAGGCTTTCTGATTGTTCCAAGAATATTACGCAGAATGGCACGTAAAGAATCCGGGTCCACTTTGGAGAAACGCAAGCAAGAAATGATGTCCCGTGGTTATTAAACGGATTTTCAGAATTAAAATATTGAACATGACCCTTTGGCTTTTCGTTGTCTATAGGGTCTTTTTATGGTAATAATACCATAAGACTTATTAAATATGATAGAAGTTTATTGAAACAGAACTTTTTTGTTAGCATAAAAATATTCATTTAGAGTGTGGATTTTAAGAGAGGCGGGATACAATGGCCGATGAGAAAATATATTCTTTAGACCCAATTGTTGATCAACGATCACGTATTCTTATTCTTGGCTCTATTCCTGGGAAACAGTCCTTGATGAAACAGCAGTATTATGGAAATTCACGAAATCATTTCTGGCCGATATTATTTAAAATTTATGAGCAAGGGTGGATTAATGACTATGAAGAAAGAATTGAATTTTTGCGTAATAAACAAATCGCTCTGTGGGATACTATTGGCTCCTGCTATCGAGAAGGTAGTTTGGATTCTAAAATAATAGAAGCAGAACCCAATCCAATAAAAGAATTACTAGATACATATCCTAATATCCAAAGAATCGGTTGTAATGGTACGAAATCCTATCAAGTGTTTTGTAAATACTTTTCCGATTTAAAAGAGCAGATTAAAGTGACTAAATTACCTTCAACAAGTCCAATCCCTGGTCGTTATAATAAAACGTTTGAAGAAAAATTGGAAATATGGAAGGAACTACTTAAAAATTAATGGTTGATGGAGCAGGTGATAAAGTCTGATTTCGTTTATGGATTCAGACCTATTATTGTCACCCCGAATTATGTTTTTCCATATTACAGAAGGGGAGAGTTTGGAGAGTGAAGAATTAAAAAAATAACATGGAATTTTGAATAACCATATCTAATTTTATGAGCACCTGGTTGAGTTTGCTTAGTTATATTAGAAAATAAATTTGTAGCAGTACATATATAAAAAAAGATTGACAATCCAGTTGTATATAACTATTTAAGAGATATTAAAAACTTTCGCAATTTAGTCAGCTCCTTATGTAACTAATTTCCTTATGAAAAGAAGAACAAGAAGTTATTAGCTATAACAAGCAACTCGTTCTCCTATATCAATTATTGTGAATGAATAGCTTATCAAACAAGAAAAACGAAACTAATTTTATTTAATAGGTATACAGATTTCACAATAAGGCTTGTGAATCTTATCACCAAAGTATCTTTCTAAAATAGGTTTATTATCCATTTGAAATCCATTGCTAAGTAAAGAAGGGAAAATGTTGGTATAAGCTTCTTGGATATCTTCTGCGGTATGTTTAACATCGTAAATAAGATATTTCCCGCCAGAAAGCTCTTTTTCACAAATTGAACCATCTAATGCATAATCCCTCGAAAGTACAATACATGCATCAAATCTACAGTTGTCAGGTGGTGTTGTCTCAGGGTTATCTTGGGGAATGGCAATTAGAGTTGCTGATGCAAGAAGGTTTTTCTTTTTTGCCCATTTTTTTAACTTTTCCATTACTGCATTATTAGCAGGACCATAAGGACCAACTCGTCGCAAATAAGCAACATGATAGTTTGGTAGTGTTTCTATTTTAAATTTCATAAATTCATTCGTCCTTTCTTTTCCTTATTTTTCATATTTGGTACAAAGTGAATGTAACATGGTTTAAAATTATATTCATCTGAATTTTTAAAATTTTTAGAAATATACTAAAATTAAATAGTTGACTTAGGCAAGTATTGGTTGTAGAATAAATAATCAACAACATATATGAAAAATTTGGATATTAAAGAGGTGTGTGAATTTGATAAACGTAGAAGATGATTGTAGACTTGCATTCCGTAAATTTAACAGATTCTATACAGATGTTCTTGGATTTTTAAATGAACATATATACGACAGTCCTTTTTCTCTAACAGAAACTCGTATTCTCTTTGAAATTTACAATACCTCCGGTTGTATGGCAAAAGACATTCAGCAAAACTTAAATTTAGATGGTGGATATGTAAGTAGAATTATCAAAAAATTCGAAAAAGAAAAAATGATTTATAAGCAAAAAAGTAAAGAAGATGCACGTAATCATTATTTGTTTATCACCAGCCACGGAGAAATAATTTACAAAGAACTAGAGAAGAAGGCTAACCAGCAAGTAGATAATATTCTGGAGAACTTAGGTCAAGAACAACAACAAAAACTCGTTGCTTCAATGAACACAATACAAGACATTCTTTTTAGCTCTTTAAAACGAACAGAGGAATCCATATCTGTTAGAAGTTATTATACTTCGGAGGATTTAAAGAACATGATTGAGCAGCAATGGGAATTTTATAACCGAGTACATAAATGGGATGAAAGTTTTTTGGCATATCTCCATCAAACATTTGAGGCTGAAATCGAGAGAATTTGGATAGCTGAAATTAATGGTCAGTTTGCGGGTAGTATCGGATTGGTAAATGCCGCTGAAAAGGTAGGGCAGTTAAGGTGGTTTTTTGTCAATCCATCATTTCAGAACAAGGGATTGGGTACACAACTAATTAAGTCTTTAATTCAATACTGTAGACACTTTAATTATGAACGCATTTTCCTTTGGACAGTTAGTGATATGGAAACTGCTAGACCACTGTATAAAAAAATGGGATTTGAGATAACGGAAGAAAAAGCAGAAGTATTTATGTGGGGAACACAATTAATAGAAGAACGTTGGGATTTAGAACTAGGATCAAAATAATAATATAAATCTTTTAGAGAAAAGCTTAACTTTTTAAAATCAGACAATAAAAAGAACTATATGTATCATGCAAAATGGAGATTTTTAGCATAAACTCTTGTCGTATAAGTTATCACGCCGTTTACCATCTGTAAGTCCCTACTAATGTAGTATCACTTTATTTGTGAAAATCTTTTTTTCTAGTCATTTTAATGGAACAATTATTAAAAATTAATACTTTCTTAGTTGGAAAAATCCCGGCGGAAACTTTACTGCCGGGATTTGGTAAGAAAAATGAAAGGATTTTAAATCTAACCTTTGTATGTTGCCTAGCCGTTCTAGTGTATCTCTAAATAATCAATATAAGCATCCCACGTATCGTCATCAGATGTTACAATGAGCTCAATCTCTTGATTTCCAGTCCCATGGCTGACGTTATCTATTGTATAGACAGCTGGATAGCTTCCGCCAAAGTAGAACGTACCCTTTGTCTCTCCACCTATTTTTAAATCGACTCTTGCCATGTTGGAATTATTGGAAGCACCACGGAGTGAGAAACTATGGGTTCCGTTGGCAAAATACTGTGTATATTTTACCGAATCATTGTTGGCATATAAAGCAACTCCTTTGAATGGTGAACTAATATTTCCGGTATACTGACCGCTTTTCGTCATATCTTCAGCTTCCACTCTTGTAGGGTTGCCATCTCCGCCATCACCACCGGAGCCTCCATCACCACCAGAGTTTCCACCGATAGTAAGCGTATTACTATATACATCAGCATAGCCACTACTTTGATACCCTTCTACCGTCAGCGCAACTTCATACATGTTACCCATTTGCATTCCTAAGTTTTCCCATGCTTTAAAGTGTTCGCTAACAGAAATCGTTCCGCTTGTACGTTTCGATCTCCTAACACTCCAATATTGTTGGAAAGTTGCCGTCCCTATAATCGAAGGTTGGTTAGTTCGAGTTGTTTCATAGATATCATAGGTGCCTCCGTCAACGGTAATGGTGCCTTTGGACGTACCTCCTGGTGGGCGCCAGTCGCCCCAGCTATCGACAATGTAATATTCGACGAGCGGGTCAACCGTCCATCCATAGACCGTTAAATATGAATTGCCGTTTGGCTGATAGTTGGCTCCATAGTTTATCGAAATATTTCCGATTTCCTGGTGTGTCTGCGTTTCATCGAATTTCTTGCCTTTACGGAATAATATATTATTAACATTATTCCACTCGGCACTGAAGGTACCACCACTATTGAGTGTCATACTTCCAGATCCACCACTGTCTTTCCAGAATTCATAATCGTAGCCATCATGGGTGCCAGTTTCATTGCTAGTGACCGCCGCATTTACATTTACTGCAGGAATCGTAAGAGCAAAACCAACCAACATGACGAAAAGAAGCTTCATACTCTTTCGTTTCATTCGAATTCCTCCTTTTTTTGTTAGAATGCAATTAGTCTTGACGATGATGCTGTGCAGCCCTCAAGTAGGCTACATTCTTCTTAAACAACACCTCCCCTTCCCTATTTTGTAAGCGTTTTCTATGTTGCGTCTTGATAGTACCAAAAATTTCAAATTGTTTTAACCATAAAAACTATATAGGAAAGTTAGGAAATTAAAGATTCTCATACTTGTAACCAAATTCTATGAATGTTTGCCAAGAATCTAGTGACTTTCGTAAGGAGAGGTTCATGATTCTTTCCTATTCAATTACTAAAATATGTTAAAGTAAAATAGGAAGGGGGAGAAGAATGTTCCGAGTTTTGTACATAGAAGATGAGTCAGAAATAGGTAGTTGGGTTTCAGATGTTTTACGAGAAAAAGGGTATGAAGTCATATGGCTTACTTCCGGTGATAAATTGAATCAATATTTGTCGACGGTCGATATTGCGATTTTAGATATTATGTTACCAGGTCTAGATGGGTTTTCGATTGGAAAACGATTAAAACGAGAAAATGCAGATTTACCTGTCATTATGCTGTCTGCACGAACAGCAGTTGAGGATAAACTGGAAGGGTTGAGTTTTGCTGATGATTATGTGACGAAACCATTCCATCCTGAAGAATTGGTTGCACGAATAGAGGTAATGCTTAGAAGATTTCAAAAAAATCATGAAGTATTGCACATGCAACATTTAGAAGTTTATCCAAAGGAAATGAGAATTATAGATCAGCATAAGAATGAGGAGATTCAATTAACAGGAAAGCAATTTTATTTGTTTCAATATTTTCTTCAACACGCTAATCAAATTTTAACAAAAGAACAACTCTATGAAGGCATATGGGGCGAGTCCTATATGGAAGGGGATAAAACGTTAATGGTTCATATTCGCTATTTACGTGAGAAACTAGAAGTTAATCCTGCTAAACCGACGATTATCGAAACGATTCGTGGTATAGGGTATCGGGTGAGAGTATGAAGAAGTTTTTCCGGTCTTTATTAGCTAGATATATGCTTATCATTGTGTTGGCACTTTCGTTTGTACAAGTCGCTTATCTGATGATTGCTATATTATTAACAGGAGTGGCTGATAATTTTGAAAGCCCCTATACATCAGATGAAATGAACTATGATCAAATTGAAGATAATTGGCACAAAGATGCAAATAGATTAGAAACAGAAGAAGACATTTCTAAGCATTTTGATAAATGGAAGGAGCAATACCATGATGCAACGATGTTTTGGGTTGATCAAAATGGAACATTGCGTGATGTGACAGAAGAAAGAGATGATCTACCCATAGAATGGACATCTTCTTTTACTGCAAAATATATAAAAGATCGATATGGGGACAATCCTTTTACTGTGATTGCTTTTGTTGGAGAAGGGGACACGGATGGCTTTGTTGTGTTTGAAATAAATCGGGATGTTTTTCAAAAGCCAATGCAAATTGCATTTAATCAATATAGCGGATGGTTATTAATTGGAACTCTTTTTCTAGTAATCTTTTTTATCTTTATTTCTTTTCTATTCTTCCGCGGGATTCGCAAACGCTTATTACAGTTACAAGAAGCGATGGAAATCCGAGATGTTGACGAATTACCAGTACAAATCGATGTCAAGAAACAAGATGAAATAGGACAGTTAGAACAAACATTTAACCAAATGGTGCACGAATTAAGAGAGAGTAAAAAGCGTGAACAAGAGGAGGAGCAATTAAGACGGGAACTGATTGCTAATTTATCTCATGATCTAAGAACTCCTCTTACCAAAATAAATGCACAAACATATAAAATTGTGAGACAGGATGTGTCAGATGGATCTAAACAAGCAATTCATGCCTTGGAAGCATCTGTTGAAGATATTGATAAATTAATCGAGAATTTGATGTCTTATACATTGCTGATGGCGAGTAAATATAAATTGGATATACAAGAGGTGGATATCGTCCGTTTTGCCCGAGAGAGAATAGCGACATGGTATCCAGTGTTTGAGAAAGAAGGATTCGAAATAAATGTGGAACTAGAGCCACTGCATGATAGTGTGTGGCATGTCGATCCCATTTGGCTAGGGCGTGTCATAGATAATCTATTACAGAATGTTTTACGTCATGCGAATAATGGACGATACGTAGAATTGAAAACTGCATCAACCAATAGCTATGATTCAATCATTGTACGAGACCGAGGCGGTGGAATGAAAGATAGCTCTAATCAAAAAGGAGCAGATATTGGTTTATCAATAGTAGAGATGATGGTGAAAGGGATGCAACTAGAATGGGAGATTCAATCTAGTAATGACGGAACGACCATCCAAATTAAGAAAAATATACAGGATAAAAAATAACATATGAAGAGGTGATCGCTAAATGAAGGGGATCACCTCTTTTTGTGATCAATTTAAACAAAATTTAAACTTCACCTATACTTCCCTTTAACCTTCATTCGTTAAGATAGTTGGTGAGGTGATTAGAATGGAATATATTATTCAAACAAACAATCTATCAAAGAAATTTGGTAAAGAACTTGCGGTTAATGGAGTAGATATTCAAATTCCTAAAGGAGAGATATATGGCTTTCTTGGACCGAATGGTGCGGGTAAATCAACAACAATCCGAATGCTGCTAGGTTTGATGAAACCAACTTCTGGTAACATCGCAATATTCGGAAAAGATTTGAAGAGCGAGCGCATCAATATTTTAAAAAAAGTAGGATCATTAGTAGAAAACCCTTCCTATTATCCGCATTTGACTGCGAAAGAAAACTTAGAAGCCATTAGAAAAATAGTTGGCGTTCCGAAAACGAGGATTGATGAAGTTCTAAAAACGGTTCGTTTGCAGGATGCGGCAAATAAGAAGGTAAAGGGTTTTTCATTAGGAATGAAGCAACGGTTAGGTATTGCATCAGCCCTATTAAATAAACCAGAACTGTTGATTTTAGATGAACCTACAAATGGATTAGATCCTTCTGGGATTATCGAAATCCGAGAATTAATTAAAAGTTTACCAGAGAAATATGGGATGACTATATTAATCTCTAGTCATCTTCTGTCAGAGATTGATCAAATTGCGACAACAGTAGGGATTATTACAAAAGGAAAAATGATTTTTCAAGATTCCATCGAAGCAATGCGTATGTTTGCACAACAGCATATTAAATTGAAAGTAAGTCAGCATGAACAAGCATGGCGGGCGCTTTTAGCCAATGGAATGAAAGCAGAGTTAGAGGATGGGCATATTCTTTTATCAGATCAAACCGATCAGCATGTAGCAGAAGCAGTTCAATTGCTCGTGCAACAAGGCATTTGCATATATCGTGTAGAAGAGGACAAAAAGTCGTTAGAAGATATCTTCCTACAAATGACGAAGGAGGAGCTTGCTGGATGATGATGCGGTTGTTAAAGGTAGATATGTTGAAAATGAAGCGAAAAGGTATGTGGTTTTTAACGATATTGGGTCCTGTCGGTGTGATTGCTTTACAGATGGTCAACTATGGTGTTAGAAAAGAGTATTTACTTCAACAAAGTAACGATTATTGGGGATATTATCTAAAAAATATTAGTGCCTTTACACCACTTGCCATTGTATTAGGAATTGTGATACTCACTTCGTTTATGGCGAGTATTGAAAATGAGACAAATGCTTGGAAACAGCTAGTGGCATTACCGATCTCCAAAATGTCTGTGTATTTGTCTAAATTTACCGCTCTTTCCATTATGCTTTTTCTTTCATCTTGTTTACTGATGATCTTCACACTGGGATTTGGACTATTCTTAGATTTTAATCAGGAGATTCCCTTTCTAGAAGTATTCCAATTTAGCTTCTACCCATTTTTTGCAGCATTACCGGTGCTAGCATTACAGTTATGGGTTGCTACTGTCAGCAAAAATCAGGGAATTCCCATTACGGTAGGTGTAGTCGGTGTCATTTTTGCTTACTCCGCTTTCACTTTACCGGACTGGATGATTTGGAAATGGCCTTCATTAATGAACGAATGGGATGATCCGACTATCAATGTATGGTTAGGACTAGGTGTCGGAAGTTTGTTATATATTATTGGCATGTTTGATTTTAAAAGAAGGGATGTGAAATAAATGTTAGCCATTTTACAATCAGAATGGTTTAAATTGCGCAAATCAAAAATTACCTTGATTTTATTTGTTGGTCCACTCATTGGTCTGTTTATTGGATTGACAGGGAACTTACTAAATGTTGGAGAACAAATGAATCAATGGTATGCTCCTTTATTTATGATGAATTTCACCTATGCAATCTTGTTTTTACCTTTAATAACAGGTGTATTAGCGAGTGTTATCTGTCGTTATGAGCATCAAGAAGGTGGTTGGAAGCAATTGTTAGCCTTACCTGTGACAAGAGGAAAAGTTTTTCTAACAAAATATCTGCTGCTTATTTTATTAGTACTGTTTATTCAAATACTCTACTTAGGAGCCATTTATGCAGTAGGGACGATCAAAGGTTTTACAGATCCATTTCCATTAACAATCGTTTGGAAGAGTATTATAGGAGGCTGGGTAGCGACAATGCCATTAGTCGCATTGCAGTTATGGCTATCTATTTTATTCAAGAGTTTTGCCGCGCCATTTGCTGTGAATGTCATTTTTACTTTGCCGACGATTTTAGTGGTTAATTCAGAACGGTTCGGACCGTTTTATCCATGGGCACAACCATTTTCGATGATGTATGTTGGGGGAAATACAGATGATATATTTTTCATTCCGTGGGATCAACTATTGACCGTAGTGGGAGGAGGTTTTCTTGTCTTTTTCCTTTGTGGATATATTTATTTTCAGAGAAAACCGATTTAATCATCAAATACAGTTATAAAAAGATATCTGCTGTTTGCTTTTGTTTGAAGTTATGATAAAAATTTACAAAAACATTACAACAGGGCAAAATATCTAGTGTTCACAAAGGATAACACATTTATAAAGTCTAAAAATCACTTAGATAGGTCTTTAGATTCATCTGTATATCCGTTATGATGATAGTATAATATATTGTCATAATATGTGCTAATCATTGTGAGGGTATCAAGATGAGAATTAATATAGGTGATATTGTTGAACACTCTATAGCCGTTCAAGCAACGATAAATAATAGTGAAATTGATCAGCTTTTTAAGGACAATTATCGAACACATGGGATTATCATTATAGAAAATAAGAAACCACTAGGCATGGTTACTCGAACAGATTTCTACCAAAAACTCGGTTCCATGTATGGCTACAATTTGTATATTAACAGACCAGTATCCCTTTTGATGAAAGAAGAAATTCTCTGTTTCGATTATCAAACATCGATCACAGAAGTCAGTGAAAAAGCAATGGATCGTAGTTCGAATGCATTATATGATGATATTGTCGTCACGAAAGAAGGTCAATTATTCGGAAGTGTTTCGATTCGATCATTATTAATGACCCTTGCTAGTGTCCAGTCTCAAATTGCTTCATCATTGAATCCTCTTACTAAACTACCAGGTAATCGAATGATCAATGATCACCTGAAAGAATTATTATCGCATGAAAAATTCGCAGTGCTTTATGTAGATTTAGATCAGTTCAAAGCTTATAATGACGTCTACGGCTTTTCAGCGGGTGACAAAGTCATTCAGGAGACAGCGTCCATTTTACAAGCAAATGCTGTCAAGAATCATGGTTTTGTCGGACATGTTGGTGGTGATGACTTTGTTGTCTTGCTTTATAGTTGGGATTTCGAAAATATATGTGAACAGATTATTGCTAACTTCGACCAATCTATTCCGTCCTTTTATAATGAAGAACATCGCAAACAGGGGTATGTAAAAACTGAAAATCGAAAAGGAGAATTAGAAGAAATTCCACTCATATCTATTTCCATTGCAGTGGTCACCAACCGATTTCAACCATTTGATTCTGTTGATGGGATTGTTAATTATGCTGCAAAAATAAAAAAAGAATGTAAAACACATCGATGTAGTTGTTTCATATCTAATCAATTCGTTACATGTTAGCCTGCGCGATGATTGGTGGAATAGTGTGGGGATGGAAGAGTACACAATTACTAAGTTTGAAAACTCAAAATAAGAGGGCTGCTATATTTCTTTATAAAGCAGCCCTCTCTATATATTAGGATTTTTTTTGGTTATCAGCTAACAATGATAGAAATTCAGGAGGAAGGATCACCGGCTTCTCCTCATTGCCATTAAGGTGGTCGGCTTCTTTAAGTTGATTTACTTCCTTATGAATTCTCTCCATTCGTTCATCTAGCTCATTTGCAGAAATTGCAGCATCTCTTAAATCATCCCGTAATGCTTTCGGAATAGATTTATTATACTTATAGTAGATTTTATGCTCCAAACTAGCCCAGAAATCCATTGCGATCGTTCTAATTTGAATTTCGGCATACACGTTTTCTACCCGGTCTGACATAAAAATCGGTATTTGTACTATTAAGTGAAGACTTTTGTATCCATTTGGTTTTGGATTTTGTATATAGTCTTTTTTTTCTATTAAGGTAATATCTTTTTGTTCTGTAAGCATATCTGCTACTCGATAAATATCACTTACAAATGAACAATTGATTCTAATTCCAGCAATATCACGGATGTTCTCCTGAATGACTGAAAGATTTAAAGCCAACTTTTTCTTTTGCACCTTTTTAAATATACTTTCGGGTGATTTAACGCGTGTTTTCACATGTTCAATGGGATTGTAATCATGAATATGTTGAAATTCCTGCTGTAATATACTTATTTTTGTATTAACTTCTTCTACAGCGAACTTATAGGCCATCATAAATCGTACCATTTCTGTTTTCCAATGCATGATATTTTTCATTTCTATTGAAGTATGTTCCATGTTGGTTGTGAAATCTCCCTTCTGATTCAACAACTTACCTATTTCCATTATCATAAAGTCAGGAACCCAAGTCAAAGAAAAGATTGAGGAAAAACTGTGAAAAAACGATGGAGTTGGGTAATGATAACGAACGAAAGTAAGCTGAACCAATGAAAATAGGTGGGGATATAGTAGAGATATACTTATCCTTAGGCAGACCTTATAGGATGCATTATTACAAAATAATGGATGATAAAGGGTCTAACGTTGTGAATCTATCTTTTACACACAAGAAATCCTTGTTCTTCTCGAATTCTCTTATGAAAGAGAAAAAACGGGGAGGATTTTTTATGTTAAAAAGATGTAGAAACCTATTTGTTGTTATGGTTGCTAGTTTCCTTATGATGATCATAGCACCAACCATTACAGAGGCTGCGATTGGGGATCGCATACTAGTTAATGGATCATCAGGATCGGATGTAGCTGAATTACAAGATTACTTGATGACGAAAGGAGTATTCCCGTATCATACCTCAACAGGATATTACGGTAATATTACAGAAGAAGCCGTCAAGGATTTTCAGCGTAAACGCAACTTAAAAGTTGATGGAATTGCTGGTCCTGAAACAAACCATGCGGTACAAGTTTTGCGAAATGGCGATATCGGTAAACAAGTTATCCACATTCAATACCAGTTGAAGGAAGCAGGTCATTACCATTCAAATATTGATGGGATTTATGGTTCTGGCACAGTGAGTGCAGTTAAGAGTTTTCAAAAACAACAAGGTTTGGCCGTAGACGGAATTGCAGGACCAAATACAAGGTCGGCACTAGATAGTTTGAGTAAGCGTGGTTCAGCTGCCGGAAAATCATTGACAATGGAAAGTACAGCATATACGGCAGATTGTGACGGTTGTTCAGGCGTGACAAAGATGGGACTTGATTTAAAGAAATATTCTGATGCGAAAGTGATCGCTGTTGATCCTAGTGTTATTCCGCTTGGATCCATTGTCGAAGTGGAGGGATACGGCGTTGCCATTGCAGCGGATATTGGCGGTGGAATAAATGGTAATGCTATTGATGTCTTCATTCCAAATCGAGACGATGCTCTCCAATGGGGACGTAAAGAGGTACGAGTAAAAATAATTGAATGAGTTATTTAAACTGCTCCGTTCAAGAGGGGCTCAGATTCAACAAGTGCTTGCGGAAGATTTCGGGCAAATTCACATGGTGATTGTGAGGACGATGCATTTTATTTTGGAAATAGGCTGTCTTTACTTGAAGAAGAGGGTTCGAAGTCCATCAGTGTAAAAATGTATGAACAGGATGTCACAGTATCACCATTTAATGGAACAGGCTTCAAGGGAAGATTTCCGCCAAATCCGGTGTCCAGTAAATAGGTTTGTTCTTCGTGATGTAGAAGAATTGCTACGTGGGTTCTTACAAGGTGATCACTTTTGAAGAAGGTCTTATTCACTTAAATGGTGAAAAAACAAGAGAATATGTGCGTATGAGAAAAGAAGACCCACGAGAAGATTTGGGTCGTCAGGAAAGACAACGACAGGTCATTCAGGTTATTTTGGAGAAAGGAACCACCATGTCAGGTTTAACTTCATCTATTTCTAATTTTAAAGGCTTACTTACTGCTATAGAAGGTAATTTCCGAACCAACCTTAGTCTTGAGGCAATGTAGAATATACAAGGTAATTATCGTGAAGCTCTAAATAATATAGAAGAGCATGAAATTCCTGGAGAAGACGGAGAAATTGATGAGTAGTATTACTATATGCCAGATGAAGAAAAGGTACAAGAACTTTCCGAGAAATTGAATGAGCAGTTGAAAGAATAGTTGAACATTGGATTCTTAGTGATGTTGTGGAATAGGATTCACAGGAGAAATAGGAGTACTAGCTCTTATTTCTCCTTTTTCTTTTGTTGTTGATGACGGGTTACTTTATGACGATTTCCACATATTTTCATAGAGCACCACTTCCGTCTTCCACGGGTGTCGATAAATAATAAGACACATTCCGGATTAGCGCAACGATGGAGAGAGTTTAATTGACCCGAATCAATAAGGGATAAGGCATCTAGTGCAATCAAGGATACTAATGCTTTTGCAGGTTCTCCTATTGGAATAAGAACTAATTTATCATCTATCAATTGATAGGTAAACGGAGCTTGTCTAATGAATAATTCTAAATCAGTGACCCAATCAGAAGACAGTTCTATTCCGTCCGCCACGTTTTCATAACTCTCACGCAACAACGAACGCAATTCACGCAAGTGTGGTAACGCACCCTCTGCCCAATCTTCTATATCCATATTAAACTGTTGACTCAAGATAATATTTTCTTTTGTTAATGTATGGAACCAGGCTATTACATGTTCTGGTTTAGTTAGCAAATCATGTCGTGTGCCATGTCGAACGACTTCCGTATTAATTAAGTCTATGGAGATATTCCCTGATATAAGTGGAAAAGTTACTTCATTTGTCATATGAGTCACGCCTTTTTTACTTTTAACCTATTGTAACAAACTTGACAGGTTAATCACAATGAATTATATTATTAACCAGTTGAAATCAAATAAAGTGGTTAATCGAAAAAGAGGGTGATTACACGTCCAATACTTTTTTAGTCAGAAAATGGTGGCAGTAACCTGTCCCTGTCAGTAGTAAAGTAACGGTGAATAGTAAAAATAAATAATCATAAGAAAGGACTGACCGTAAATGAGTCATTACCTTGTTGATCAGTTGAAATTTGTGCGTAATAGTACATTGGATTATGTGAAAGATATCGATGAAAGGTACTTGGACGTTATACCTTCAACAATGAATAATAATATCAAGTGGAACTTGGGTCATACTTATCTCGTAACAGAAATATTCGCTTTTCAACTTACTGGTGAAGAAACAAATATACCAACTGTTTTTCCTGAATTATTTAAGCCTGGGACATCTCCTAGAGATTGGTCTATAGAAGCTCCGCGGAAAGAGGAGCTACTATTTTTGTTAAATGAACAAAGAGTAAAAGTAGAATCACTATCGACAGAGAGAATAGAGGAATCAATTAATGAAATGTATACAACTTCGACAGGGCTAGAGATTAATACAGTGAAGGAATGTCTGAGCTTTTGTCTTTATCATGAAGGAATGCATTTTGGGGCTATAAAAAGTATCTATCAACAAATATCAAAAATTAATAGTTGATAATAGATGAAAAGCGTATTTTGATCAATTCAAAATACGCTTTAGTTTGTAGCATAAATTTGGCTCGATTGTTATAACGGGACTAGCAGTCTACTTGCATATCATTTTTTAAATGAATTAGTAAAATTATCCTCCTTCACCTCAAAATTGCTAGGTAAATATAATCTATTTTTGCTAGATAAGCATAGAAGTATATGATTCAGGGTAATCTACCATATGAAGAAGAGGAATTTATAGCAACTTACCTATAGGTAAAAAGGAGGATTTCAATGAATCATAGACTAATTTCTCGACTTGTCTTTATTTTTTCGTTATCTTTTTTTTCATTCTTTTTATTACAACCTGTTGCGGCTAGTAGTTCAGAAACCTATGAAGTTAGTTCATCGATTCTCAATGTTCGAAGTGAGCCCTCTTCTAACAGTGAAATAGTGGCACAACTCGTGAAAGGGGACGAGCTAGTAGTTTTTCAGGAAAAGTACGGATGGGTTCAAACTTACTTTGATGGTGAAGAAGTGTGGGTAGCTAAACATCATCTGGTTCAACAGGCTTTTACTAGTTCAGAAGTTTCTACAACCGAAACAAGTAACACGCCAAAAAAGGTTACTGTTACATCCGAAAGCATTTTTGTCCGTAGTGGACCAGGTACTAATTATGAACCGATTGGATCTGCAGTATCTGGAGATAATCTTGAAGTGACTGATGAGGCAGAGGAATGGTATCAAATTAGGTTAAATGGATCAGAGAAAGGCTGGATAGCTTCTTGGTTAACTGAGCAAGTAACACAAACAGCTCAAACTACACAAGCCTCACCAAATTATAACACGGTTCCCTCTAACTCCAAGGGTTTAGAAGGGTATAATATTGTAGTTGATCCAGGACATGGAGGCACAGATCCCGGCGCAATAGGATTCAATGGAATACAAGAAAAAGATGTTGTGTTACCGACATCGACAAAAGTTATTGATCATTTGCGTGATGCCGGTGCTAACGTCATTGTCACTAGGTCAGGAGATTATGATGTTCACTTAGATGATCGTGCTCGAATTAGTAATAGCTATTATACGGATGCTTATATTAGCCTTCATTATGATTCGTCCTTCGATATATCAGCAAATGGGATCACTACCTATTTTGCTGATATGGTTGATAAGGAATTGGGTGATTCTATACAGTCAGCCATGATATCTCAAGTTGACCTTCAAGACCGAGGGGTAAGACAAGCAAACTATAAAGTACTTATGAATACAAAAGCTCCTTCAGTTTTACTTGAGTTAGGCTTTATATCCAATCCTCATGATCTGTCTGTCGTACAAACAGCAAGTTATCAAAACGATATAGCACAAGGAATTACCAACGGATTAATCCATTATTTTGAATAAGTAAGGGAAAGCGAGCTGAATAAATAATCAGCTCGCTTTCATAATTTTATAAATAATTAATTTAATCCAGGGTTGTATTTAACAAGGGATTAGTATATACTCTTTAATTGATAATGATTATCAATATTGATTAAAGAGGGTTTGGAGGAGAAACGGTGAATAAAAGGAATAATTATAGTCTCGCAATGTTGTGTTTGTTGCTAATGGTTTTGCTAAGCGCATGTAACTCGAATCAAGCAGACTCAGCTAACAATGAAGAAGATAGCAAGGATGGAAATGTCAGGTATTACGAGAGTGAAAAAGGAAACATGGAGTTACCGCTCGAACCTTCGAGAGTAGTTGTTGCAGTCAGAGATTATGTTGGCGATGTATTAGCTGCAGGAGTTAAACCTGTAGGAGTTTCAGAAACAATGGTTTTGGATGCACCTTATTATCAGGATCAGTTAGAAGGGGTCGAGAGTATCGGAGAGGATACAGCAATCTCGTTAGAAAAAATCACCAGTTTAAATCCAGATTTGATTATTACATATGCAGAAGATTCATACGAACAATTGTCTAAAATCGCTCCAACGGTCTTACTTCCCTACGGAAAGCTTGATTATGAAGAACGCCTACTTGAAATCGGCAACATATTAAATAAGGAGCAGGAAGCAGAACAACGATTAGAACAGTTTCAAGAAGAAGTGAAGGAGAAGAAAGAACAGCTTTCCAAGATTTTAGAGAAAGACTCGAAGGTAGCAATCATTGAAGTTACAGATAAAGATTTATACTTATTCGGTAAAACATATGGACGCGGAGGAGAAGTTTTATATAACCAATTAGGGTTAGAACAACCGCAAAAGGTAGAAGAAGTAACAAAAGCTGAGGGTTGGGCAAGTATTTCTCAAGAAACAATACCAGAGTATTTGGGCGAAGCGGATTATATTTTGATGGGTGTGCGAGAGCAGGGTTCAGACAGAAAAGCAGAGGTCCAATCTAGCAAACTATGGACGGAACTACCTGCTGTTAAAGAAGGAAAGGTTTATGAGTATGACCTGGAGTCGTTCTATTTTCAAGATGTCATCGCACTAGACTATCAATTAGATTTACTGGTGGATTTCTTTCAATCTAGTGAAAAGTGAGGAGATATTACATGGATGCTTTAGATGTCAACAAAATCAGTGTAGGCTATTCCAATGACTTAATTATTAAAGATTTAAGTGTTTCGATGCCTAAACACAAGATCACTACTATTGTCGGACCTAATGGATGTGGTAAATCTACTTTGTTAAAGACCATTGTACGTGTGTTGCAAGCGAAAGAGGGAGCTGTTTTCCTTGAGGGTAAGGCGATCCACACGTTAGATACGAAAGAGGTTGCCAAACGAATGGCGGTTTTACCTCAAACAGCACAAGCGCCTAGCGGACTAACTGTATTTGAACTGGTGTCTTATGGACGTTTTCCTCATCGTAAGCGGATGGGAAGGTTATCCAAACATGATTATGCATATATTCATTGGGCACTGGATGTAACCGGTTTGAATGATTTACGAGATCAACCAGCTAATGCTTTATCTGGAGGACAGAGACAACGAGTGTGGATTGCAATGGCATTGGCACAAGGGACAGATATTTTGGTTCTTGATGAGCCGACTACCTATTTAGACTTAGCGCATCAATTAGAGATTTTATTATTATTACAACGTTTAAATAAAGAAGAAGGTCATACCATTATTATGGTTCTTCATGATTTAAATCACGCATCACGTTTTTCTGATTATATGATAGCAATGCGCGACGGAACCATTGTAACAGAAGGAACACCAAATGAAGTGATGACTTGCGATTACTTAAGAAGAGTTTTTCAGATTGATGCGGAACTAATTGCATGTCCGCACAGTGCCAACCCGGTCTGTTTATCCTATCAGCTATGTGAACATAGTGCTGGTTGTAAAGTTAGATAGTATTAATTATTTCTCTGGGTGTGAAAGAAAGGAATTATTAATAGATGGAATGGTCAAAGGAACAAATGGACGAAAAAGAACAATTAAAGAAAGTGAAAGACACGGCTCGTCCGACAGTTGGAATATTGATCCTAACTGTCGGAACGGTGTTACTCGTGTTTTCGCTAGCACTGTCGATATCGCTAGGAGCGGCAGATATTGACTTCAAAACAGTTTGGGGGACGATATTTCATTTCAATCCAGATTTAGTAGATCACCAAATTATTTGGGAGCTGAGAATTCCTCGGGTTATTGGAGCAGCAATTGTTGGTAGTTGTTTTGCAGTGTCTGGGGCATTGATGCAAGGAATGACACGAAATCCATTAGCTGATTCTGGTTTGCTTGGATTAAATGCTGGGGCTGCTTTTATGTTGGCTTTATGTTTTGCTTTTTTTCCAAGCTTATCTTATTCCTACGTCATCGTATTCTCCTTTTTAGGAGCCGCATTAGGAGCGGGAATTGTCTATGGTGTTGGCTCTTTGTCGGAAAATGGGTTAACACCCATTCGCTTAGTATTAGCAGGAGCCGCTGTTAGCGCCTTGTTAGGTGCATTAAGTGAAGGAATAGCACTCTATTTCGAAATTGGCCAGGATTTAGCTTTCTGGTATGCCGGGGGTGTATCAGGTACGACCTGGGGGCAATTAAAAGTAGTAACACCATGGTTATGTATAGCTCTACTAGGGGCAATTGCTTTATCACGGTCGATTACGATCCTTAGTCTAGGAGAAGAAGTGGCAATTGGTCTTGGCGAGAGAATGGGTCGAGTCAAGTTATTAAGTGCCGTTATTATTTTAGTTTTAGCAGGAGCGGCTGTATCGGTAGTTGGAGCTGTTAGTTTTGTTGGATTGATTGTACCTCACTTAGCTCGTCGCTTAGTAGGGCATGATTACCGCTGGATTATTCCTGCTTCAGCAATGCTAGGAGCATTACTGGTTGTATTGGCGGATTTAACAGCAAGAATCATCAACCCTCCTTATGAAACACCAATTGGTGCCTTGATCGCACTCTTAGGTGTACCTTTCTTCTTGTATTTAGCGAGAAAAGGGGGAGGAAACGTATGACGAACAAACAATGGAAAACAACGAGTCAACTAAAAAAAGAAAGACAGGTAAAATTAACTGCTTTGCTCCTTTTTATCATGATCAGTGTCTGTTTCTTTATTAGTTTAAATACTGGTCATATCCGATTATCACCTCAAGAAACACTTATTACTTTATTTGGTCAAGGCACAGAACAGCAATCGTTAATCTTATTTGATTTTCGCTTACCGCGTATGGTTATCGCTATTTTAGTAGGCATGGGGTTGGCGGTATCTGGGGCGGTATTACAAGGGATTGTTCGTAATCCATTAGCGGAACCTGGCATCATCGGGATTAATGCAGGAGCGGGACTGGCAGTGATGCTATTCATTTCATTTTTCGCAACTGTATCAGATGCACCGGTATTTGTGATGCCAATCATCGCGTTTAGTGGTGCTGGAGGAGCGGCACTAATCATTTACATCTTGTCCTATAAACGTTATGAAGGGATTTCAAGGATTCGTCTTGTGCTTACCGGTATCGCGATTGCGGCCGGGATTGATGCATTAATGATTGTCTTGACATTAAGGCTTGATCCGGAAAACTATCAATTTTTAGCGACATGGATAGCAGGTAGTATCTGGGGTTCGAATTGGAAATTTGTCCTTGCGTTATTGCCGTGGTTACTTGTATTTCTTCCATTCATCTATTCTAAATCTTCTGTTCTTAATATTCTAACGCTTGGCGAAGAAACAGCGATCGGTTTAGGCGCACATATGGAGAAGGAGCGGCGGATCCTGTTAATATTAGCAGTTATTGTCGCTGCAGCTTGTGTTTCAGTAAGTGGTGGTATCGGTTTTGTAGGTTTAATAGCCCCCCATCTTACGCGAAGGTTAGTTGGGGATAAACACGAATATATTATTCCAATTTCGGCAATGGTTGGTGGCTTATTGCTGCTTGTTGCGGATACGTTAGGGCGATGGATGATGCAACCATCCGAAATTCCAGCAGGTATTATTGTCGCCGTAATTGGAGCTCCATATTTCTTATACTTGCTGGCAAAAACGAAAGATTAAAAAAAAGAGAGGTGCTGTTGGTAATGGAAGATAATAAAGAGTTATATGACGTGACGATTATTGGTGGAGGCCCCGCAGGATTATTTGCCGCTTTTTATGCAGGCTTACGTGAAATGAAGGTGAAGGTGATTGAAGCACAGGATAGATTAGGAGGAAAAGTTCATGTTTATCCCCAAAAAATGATTTGGGATGTCGGCGGTATGACACCTGTAACAGGCTCGATGCTAATAGAGCAAATGATAGAACAAGGACTTACCTTTGATCCGACAGTTGAACTCGAACAGACGATAACAAAAATGAACAAATCAGATTCTCAAATATTTGAATTAGAAACCGACCAACAAAAGAAACACTATTCCAAAACAGTGATAATGGCAGTTGGTGGAGGAGTTATCGATCCAATCAAACTCGATGTTGATCACGCATCAACTTTTGAAGATAGTAACTTGTTTTATAGTGTACAGTCCCTTCACGATTTTAAAGATAAAACCATTTTGATATCAGGTGGTGGGCCATCGGCTGTAGACTGGGCTAATGAATTAGCGCCGATAGCAAAGAAAGTTCTACTAATCTATCGAGGTGACCAATTGAAGGGGCATGAGGCCGACGTTTCAAAATTAGCAAAAAACAACGTTGAGTATCGGACCCATACCGAAATAACCGCACTACTAGGTGATGATCAGATTAGGGAAGTGACATTACTTCATAATCAAACAAAACAGAAAGATATTCTTTCAGTAGATGCAGTTCTTGTCAATCATGGCTATCATCGCAACCATCAATTGATGAACGAAAGTGGCCTACAAATGGATTTGAAAGATAATTATTTTATTAAAGGCAATGTGCTGGGAGAATCGAATATTCCAGGTTTATATGGCGCTGGAGATATCCTCTCACATGATGGTAAGCTGCATCTTATTGCCGGAGCTTTCCAAGATGCTGCAAATGCTGTAAATGGTGCAAAGCTTTACCTGGATCCCGAAGCACAAAAAGTAGCACTTGTGTCTTCTCACAATGACCGCTTCAAAGAAAAAAATAAACAATATCTATATGTGAAGTAAATAATATTATTTTTTAATAGAAAGGAACATGAAACATGAAAATGAAACACTTTTTCTTTATGATTATTGTAATCTCTAGTCTTTTCGTAATCAGTGCTTGTGGTAGTGAATCAAGTAATGAAGCGCAATCATCTACAACAGATGGAGAATCCTCAGATACGGTTACATACGAATCAGAGACTGGACCAGTCGAAATCCCTGCTGATCCACAGCGAATCGTTGCTGTAACAAATGCTCCTAATGTACATGCGCTGGACGGTAAGCTAGTCGGTGTTGACCAATGGACAAAATCCAACCCACTTTTTGCAGACGACCTAGAAGATGTCGCTACTGTTTCTGAAAATGAACCAGAAACTATTATGGCGCAAGAACCAGACCTCATCATTGCTGGATCTCACATGGAAAACCTAGAAGAACTAAAGAAAATTGCCCCTACCGTCATATACACGTGGGGGGAACTTGATTACCTTTCTCAACAAGTGGAAATTGGGAAATTACTGAATAAGGAAGAAGAGGCTCAGGAATGGGTTGATGATTTCAAAGAACGTACAGCAAAAATCGGTGAGGAGATCAAAGCGGAATATGGGGAAGACGTTACAGTAACAGTGTTTGAAGTAGATGCAAAAAACTTCTATGTATTCGGTGATAATTGGGCACGAGGAACAGAAATCTTATATCAAGCAATGGGTCTCAATATACCAGAAAAAGTAAGGGAAGATGCGTTGGAAGAAGGATACCACACATTGTCATTAGAAGCTCTACCAGAATACGCGGGTGATTTTATCGTCGTTAGTAAAAAAACATCCGAGGATAACGAATTTATGGAAAGCGATACATGGAATAATATTCCGGCCGTTCAGAATAATCGAGTAATCGAAATCGACCAAGACGCGTCCACCTATAGTGATCCTATCACACTTGAATATTTAACAGATATTTTTGAAGAAGCTTTTCTAGAAGAGTAAGGCCAACAGAAACTGGATCTGCAATAAATGAGAGACTTTATTGCAGATCCAGTTTTCTTATAGAAGATAGATAGGAAAACACTCCGGACTTCCTGAACGATATCTCATTAAATATAAATCGTAATCATTACTATTTACATTTTTTATATAATGTACTATAATGCAAAAGAAGACGTAAACATTACGATTTAAATTGATTTTGATATAGAGAATAAATACTAATTATCGAAAGGGGTACGCTGAAATGGCTAAAAAGTCTAAAATCGCAAAAGAGAAAAAACGCCAGAAAATGGTTGAACAATATGCATCCTTAAGAAGAGAGTTAAAAGAGAAGGGTGATTATGAAGCCCTTCGTAAATTGCCACGTGACTCTTCTCCAACCCGCTTAAAAAGTCGTTGCGAAGTTACTGGCAGACCAAGAGGTTACATGCGCAAATTTAACATGTCACGTATTGCCTTTAGAGATTATGCTCATAAAGGGCAAATACCAGGTGTGAAAAAATCTAGTTGGTAAGAATGAAGGTTTTGTAACATGAAGAATTAGAATGTAACAGGGGCATCTAAAGTGTGTCCCTGTCTTATTTTTGATACAAAATGTCTTTATACATAGCAAGAGGAGGGAAATCTCATTGTTGAAAGAACAAACCATTCCGGTAACCATATTGACGGGTTTTTTAGGTGCAGGGAAAACAACATTGCTGAATAACTTATTAAAGGACATGCCAAAGCAAAAAGTTGCTGTTATCATCAATGAATTTGGTGATACATCCATTGATAGTCATTTGGTAGTATCGACGAAGGAAGAAATTATTGAAATAAACAGTGGTTGTATATGTTGTAATGTACGAGGGGATTTAATCAACATACTGAAAAGTTTGATGGAACAAGATGAAGAAATTGATCGTGTTGTCATTGAAACAACAGGTATGGCTAATCCGGGTCCAGTTATTCAAACCTTTCTAATGGATGAACAAACCGCAACATCATTCGAAATAGACAGTGTGATAACGATGGTTGATGCTAAACATATTTGGCAACATCTAAAAGAAGAAGAACCAGGGCAACAAATCGCTTTTGCTGATGTATTACTATTAAATAAAATGGATTTGATCACTGAAGATGAGAAGGAAAAACTAGAACAACGGCTAATTAATATGAATCCACATGCAAAACGAATTTACACGACATATGGAAATGTAGACATACAATATTTAATAGGGAAAAAATCTTTCGAGCTAAGTAATATATTGAAAATAAACCCCAATATATTAGCAGAAACACATCACCATCATCATAATGATCAAGTCAGATCTTTTGTTTTTCGAGACGAACGTCCGCTTGATTTCGATAAAGTGAATAAGTGGTTCGCCTATTTAGTTCAATTTAAAGGAGAAAACTTATATCGCTATAAAGGGGTGCTCCATATAAAGCAACTTGAGAAAAGAGTTGTTTTTCAAGGTGTACATATGTTATTTGCAGGTACAGAAGGCTTTAATTGGGCGACTAATGAAAAGCGGCAAAGTGAGATAGTATTTATTGGGAAGAATCTCGACTATCAGGAATTAGAGAGAGGTTTCCAATATTGTCTTGCTTAATTTTTTACATTGTAAATCGTAATGATTACTGTTTAAGAGGTGGTAATGATGAGTAGTAAAGTATATGACGTGATTGTTGTAGGAGCTGGTCCTTCTGGAATTGGTGTCGCCGCTTTATTACAACAAATGAATTGTACGTCTTTTTTGATATTAGAAAAAGAAGAAGTAGGAGCATCTTTTCTGCGTTGGCCTAAGGAAATGAGGTTTATAACCCCTTCTTTTCCTGCGCAAGGTTTTGGACAGACTGATTTAAATGCTATTGTACCAAAAACTTCACCAGCTTACACGTTAGATATGGAACATCCTACTGGTGAAGCATATGCAGATTATCTCGATATAGTGGCGGATCATTTTACGCTTCCTATTGAAATAGGAGTACAAGTAGATCAAATTCATAAAAAGGATGGTATTTTTTCGATAGATACGACCCAAGGGAGATATCAAAGTCGCTATGTTATCTGGGCTGCAGGGCAATATCAATATCCTGATTTAAAGCCCTTCTCAGGTGCAGAGCTAGGCGTGCACAATAGTTTAATTCCATCTTGGCAAGAGCTAAAAGGTGATGATTTTATTATCATCGGAGGTTATGAAAGTGGTATGGATGCAGCATTCCATTTAGGTCGCTTAGGTAAGAGATCGACATTAATAGCTAAAACGAATACTTGGGAGATAGACGATAGTGATCCAAGTGTTGCACTGTCTCCTTACACATATAGGCGTGTTCATCATTTGTTAGGATCAGATTTGTTAACGGTGGTTGGCAACACAACCGTCACAAGAATAGAGTCAGTGTCTTCGGGTTATGACGTTTATACAAGTAGAGGGAAAGTCTACTCCACAGTAGAGAAGCCGATATTAGCAACTGGTTTCTCGGGCAGTACATCTAAGATCGAAAATCTAGTCACACGTGGCGAGCATGGTGAAGTACTTGTTAATGAAAAAGATCAAGCTAAAACGACTCCAGGTTTATTTTTAGCAGGACCAGAACTTCGCCACGATGATCATATTTTTTGCTATATTTACAAATTCCGCCAACGTTTTGCTGTCATAGCAGAAACAATTGGTAGCCAGTTAGGCTTAGATTTATCGATATTAGCAGAGTACAAACGAGAGAACTTCTATCTTGATGATCTTTCGACGTGTGGGGAGAGGTGTCAATGCTAGCAAGCGTGCAGTCTGCTACTGCTTGTCCAATAGATGTGATGCTAGTTGGGTGTGAATCTGTCGGTAAATCAGGTTTATTTCGTCATTTGACTGGCGAAAAACGAGCACTAACAAGCAATGTGAAAGGTTCCACCATAGCTGCCTTAACTGCGTCCTGTAAACGAAACAGTTCTATACGATTAACAGATTTACCAGGGCTCCAATTCGATATGGACAGCACAAATACACAGCTTACCATCGACCATCTAGCAGAAAAACAAACTATTCTACTAGTTGTGAAAGCAACAGAATTGAAAGAGGAATTAACCCAGCTACAGAAAGAGTTAAATTTGAAAGGCAAGCAAGTAGCTATTGTTGCAACTCACCAGGATAAATACCAACCTTCTAACGCTGAACAACAAAGAGTACAAGCGTTGTTACAAGTACCAGTTGTTTGGGTTAATGCTAGAAAAATGGATCAAGCAGAACAAGAAAAAGTAATCACTTGTATCGAGCATGCAGGGACTTGGGCTGTTACTGCGAGTATTCTTCATTTTCTACCTTCATCACCTAATCCGGTTAATAAACTGATTCCGATGTTCCGTTTGAGGGTGGTTGGCCCAATATTAGCATTGCTAATTATCCTGGCCATGTTTGCTGTGCCAGTATTTGCAGCCTATTTATTTGTCACCTGGTTAGAACCGATTACCGATCAGTATCTGCTTACACCGATAACTATCTGGTTGGAGCAGACGCCTGTTTTTTTAGCGAATGTACTGGTCGGTGATTATGGGGTCATTACCTTAGGTTGGTATTCGTTTCTCTGGGCATTTCCTGTTGTCTTGTTGATAAGTATAACAACGACAATCACAGAAGAAATTGGTATACAAGAGCATTTAACGAATTCGTTAGATCCATGGCTTCGTAACATTGGATTAACAGGAAGAGATTTGCTTCCTGTTATCACAGGATTTGGCTGTAATGTTGTTGCTGTCATGCAAAGCAGAAGTTGTAGTAGCTGTACCCGTGTATCTTGTGTGTCCATGCTTGCCTTTGGATCAGCCTGTAGTTATCAAATTGGGGCAACCTTATCTATTTTCAATGCAGCACATGCACCATTATTATTTATCCCTTATTTGTTCTTGCTGTTTGTAGTTGGAGCTATTCATACAAGGATTTGGAACAGAACAACCACGAATGAGCTAACTAGAATTGCCTCCTTACCATATTTACAAGGAATCAATTGGAGTTCTTTTTGGTGGAAGGTTTCTGGTGTGATTAAACAATTTTTACTTCAAGCTATGCCGATTTTTTTGTTAATTTGTTTGACTGCATCTGTACTAGAAACAGTGGGGGTATTATCCATTTTTAGTTGGCTTGCAATGCCGTTATTATATCTATCTTCATTACCAACAGATGCAGCCCCCGGATTGATCTTTTCCTTTATTAGAAAGGACGGATTACTTGTCTTAAATGAGGGGCAGGGAAGTTTGTTAATGGATATGTCAATCAGTCAAATCTTTATTCTCGTTTACTTGGCATCAACACTATCAGCTTGTCTTGTTACATTATTTACTATTGGTAGAGAACTAAGGTGGAAGAATGCTTTATCCATTGCGTGGAAGCAAATGCTGACAAGTGTTGTTAGTGCAGCTTTTCTTGCTGCAGGACTATATTTCTTAGTGTAAAGTGAGACTTCCCTTATTGGGATTTTATAGATAATTTGCACCGTTATAAAAGGAGGAGTAATCAATATGAAGAAAATTCCTGTTACAGTATTGAGTGGGTATTTAGGAGCCGGTAAAACAACTTTACTAAATCATGTCTTGCACAATCGAGATGGATTAAAGGTAGCGGTAATTGTTAATGACATGAGTGAAGTAAATATTGATAGTGATCTAGTTCAATCACAAGGTGGCTTTTCTCGTACAGAAGAGAAGTTGGTGGAAATGTCTAATGGTTGTATTTGCTGTACATTACGAGAGGATTTATTGGTAGAAGTGGAAAGACTCGTAAAAAAAGGTGATGTTGATTATATTTTGATAGAATCATCCGGAATTAGTGAGCCTGTTCCAGTTGCACAAACTTTCTCTTATATTGATGAAGAAATGGGAATTGATTTAACGAAGTATTGCAGAGTTGATACGATGGTTACAGTAGTTGATGCCAATCGTTTTTGGCATGATTTTGGCTCTGGAGACAGTTTGCTGGAGAGACAACAAGCGGTAGGTGAAGAAGACACACGTAATATTGCCGATTTATTACTTGACCAAATCGAATTCTGTAATGTTCTGATTTTGAACAAAACAGATTTAGTGAAAGAGGAAGATTTACAAAAATTAGAGAAAGTCATACGTAAGTTACAACCAGAGGCGAAAATTATCCGTACACAACATAGTAAGGTAGATCCAAAAGAAATAGTAAATACCCGTTTATTTGACTTTGAGAAAGCTAGTGAATCTGCAGGTTGGTTAAAGGAACTCAATGCAGGAATAGAAAATCATACCCCGGAAACAGAGGAGTACGGCATTAGTTCGTTCGTCTATACATCCAGACTCCCTTTTCACACAGAACGATTAATGAGCTGGTATCAAGACCTACCGAAAGGAATTGTTCGAGTAAAAGGCGTAATATGGTGTGCGACTCATCATGATATGGCTTTATTGTTATCACAAGCTGGTCCATCAGTGTCAGTTGAACCATTAGCCTATTGGGTAGCTTCGTTACCACGAGGCGAGCAAAGGGAAATTTTAAAGAATAATCCAGATGTCAAAGACTTATGGGATCCTGATTATGGAGATCGCCATACCAAGGTGGTTTTCATTGGAATGGATTTAGATGTTGAAGGAATCAAGAGCGAATTGGAACGTTGTTTGTTAAGTGAATCTGAAATGACCGAAGATTGGTCGAAATTTAGAAATCCATTTAACTGGCGAATATCTTCATCAGGAGTGTGAGCAGATGATTTTATCAGGTAATACGATTAAACAATTTATACAAGATGAACAAATTTCGATTGTTCCTTATCAGGAGATAAACATACAGCCGGCGTCCGTTGATTTATGTTTAGGAAATCATTTCTTAGTAGTGGATGACATGTCTACCTCCCATTTATCCGTCGATAAACCGGCAAGTTATCATGAAATACAAGTTACCGATGGGGGAGTTATCACAATTCCACCTAAAACGTTTATGTTAGGAACAACAGTAGAGAAAATTCGCTTACCTGACCATTTGACGGCCTTTGTTGAAGGGAGAAGTTCTGTCGGTAGATTAGGTGTTTTTATTCAAAACGCAGGCTGGATTGATCCGGGCTTCTCTGGCCAAATCACTTTAGAGTTATTTAATGCAAATCGTGTTTCAGTCCAATTAAAAGTCGGTATGCGGGTGTGTCAATTGGTAATAGCACAAGTTGATCAAGCTACCCAAGGGTATAGTGGAAAGTATTTATTTCAAGAAGGTGCTACACCTAGTCGGGTGTATATGGATAGAGAGGAAGAGAAGTAATGACTAAAAAAATACCAGTAACAGTTTTAAGTGGATTTTTAGGAGCTGGTAAGACAACCTTACTTAATCATCTCATGGAAAATCAACATGGATTAAAGATAGCGATTATCGTTAACGATATGAGTGAAGTTAATGTGGACGCAAAGCTTGTGAAGGAGGGTGGCTTTGTCAGAACGGAAGAAAACATGGTTGAAATGACAAATGGTTGTATTTGCTGCACACTACGAGAAGATTTAGTAGTGGAGTTAGAGAAATTAGCAAATCTAGATATTGATTATGTGTTAATTGAGTCAAGCGGTGTGTCTGAACCTATTCCGGTAGCACAAAGTTTTGTCTATCATGATGAAGAGCTAGGAATAGACTTAAATACCCTTTTTCAACTTGATACCATGGTAACAGTTGTCAATGGTCAGCAGTTTTGGCAGGATTATCAATCAGAAGATTTATTAATCGACAGACAATTGCATGTATCGGATGATGATGAGAGGGGTATAGTTGATTTACTAATTGATCAGATTGAGTTTGCGAATGTGATTGTGTTAAATAAAATAGATAAGCTGTCTGATAGCGAAGTAACGAAGTTAAAAAACTTACTGACTAAATTAAATCCGGAAGCGAAAATTATTCCGACAAGCTTTGGTAAAATAGATCCATTACAGGTACTCCATACTAAGCAATTTAATTTTGAAGAGGCAAGTCAGGGAGCAGGTTGGATCAAGGAATTGAATGAGGAGCATACCCCAGAAACGGAAGAGTATGGTATTAGTTCATTAGTTTATAGAAGCAGAAAACCCTTCCACCCAGAGCGTTTTTATCAATGGTTGGAAAATTGGCCATCAGAAATTATTCGTGCAAAAGGTTTCTTTTGGTTAGTGACAAGGAATGATATGGCAGGGCTCTTGTCACAAGCAGGATCAATGATGACTTTAGAAGGTGCAGGTAGATGGTTAGCTAGCTATTCTGAAGAGGAACAAGAGGAATTAAAGGCACAAGACCCTGCTTTGTTTGAAAATTGGGATGAACAATCTGGAGACAGAATGACAGAGCTTGTTTTTATAGGGAGTAATATGGAGAAGGAAGCTATTATGAATTCATTGAATGCGTGTTTAGTAACCGAAGAAGAAAAAGAGAATAATTCCTTTAAGGATCCATTACCCTCGTTTGTTTAATTTTAGTGTTGCTTGGATAGTTCCAAGCAACACTTTTTTGCATCGTGTAATAAATATGAGAGTATTTGATTATGCTACAAAGAACCCATAAAAGAGGTGTTTTGATGGAAGTACTTGGATTCCCTGTTGACGCTGCAGGAAGATGTAAACATTATTATGGGGAAAATGATATTGTATCGATCAAGTTTAAATGCTGCAATAGCTATTATCCTTGTTATAAATGCCATGATGAAAGCACTGACCATGAGCGACAGATATGGGCAAAAGGGGAGTTTGACGAAAAAGCAATACTTTGTGGTAATTGCTTTCATGAATTAACAATAAACGAATATATCCATAATCAAAAGTGTTGTAAATGTAATGCATCATTTAATCCCAATTGTGCGAATCATTATTATAGATATTTTGAAATCTAAAATGCTGTCTTCGTTGAAAGAATTCAACAATTATCCATTGAACAAAAATAGCGACGCATCCCCCTTAAAATTTTAGGGGTAGGAGGAGAAGTTTACTAGATAGAAATAAATAAAATGTTTACATTTAATAAGTATTGCATTATAATAACATTAATAAACTGATCGGTCAGTTTATTGATTGGATCAATAATAGTAGGGAGGTGTCATTATGGCTAGACCTGTTGGGCAAGGTATCCAAACAAAGAAACTAATTTCTAATAAAGCGAAAGTTCTTTTTGAACAGAAAGGTTATGCTGCAACTTCTATGGAGGATATCCGATCATTTTCACAGATCAGTAAGGGAAGTATTTACTATCATTTTAAAAGTAAAGAGGAATTGTTTCTTTACACGGTAGAACAGGCTTCTAATGAATGGAGAAGAAAGTGGGAAGAGCAGGCTAATAATGTTAGTACAGCTAAGGAAAAATTATACTTATTAGGACGTTATTATGCTTCAGATATGCAAAGCCCATTATCCAAAACAGTTTCAGAATATATAGGTTCGGAAAACCTAGATAATGTGATGATAGAAAACATTAGTCAACTTATACAACCAGAATACAACGTGTTTCTCCAAATAATTGAGGAAGGGATGCGAACTAAGGAATTTAAGACTTCAAAAACTGCTGAAGATTTAGCATACATTCTTTATAGTATGCTAACCGGAATGAGTATTACCCAGTTTTTAGGTTATGAAGAAGAAAAATTCTACAAGCTTTATGATACTGCAATTAATCTGTTGCTCTATGGAATTATTGAAAGATAACTTCTTAATAGGAGGTTATTTTTAAACCATTATTAAACCGAACGTTCAGTTTAATTAAATATTTCATGTGAAGGAGAAGTGTATATGTTTTTATTACCTACATCTCAATATTTTAAGGTAAAACCTATATTTAAGTCATTTAATCACCAAATTATCATTCATTCTATTTTGGAAGGTAACACTATTGGCGACATTTTTGTTGATGATATAAATGATCCTAAATCGGTGGTGTTATATGGGATAAATTTCGAAGTGTTGGTTGCGGGAGAAACGCAAAACAAGAATTTTAATGAAAACCTCCTCAAGTTGATCATAAATGAATTTTTACCTAATATAAGAAAAAAAGGATTACCTTTCATAAATTTGTATTACGAGAGTGAACAATGGAAACAAGTACTTGAACGAGAAATCATCGATCAAATGGAATCCGCAACTGTGAAAAAAAGATTTTATACCCTAGATGAAACTAAGGATCTCCAATCTCAAAAGCCCCTTCAGGATAAAGTATCAATTAAGCCTATAAATGAACAGCTTTTAAAAAATTCTTTATTTAAGAATCTCGATTTGGTGAAACAATGGATACATGTAGCTTGGCCATCTGAAGATCATTTTTTGGAAAAAGGAATGGGATATTGTGTCGTTGAAGAAGATACTATAGCTAGTTGGTGCTTATCATTGTTTGCGACAAATAATCAGTTTGAATTAGGGTTAATGACTGATGAATCTTATCGGAAAAAAGGCTATGCTAAAGCAGTAGCTTTATCATGTGTGAACTTTTGTGTAGATCATAATAAAATTCCTGTTTGGAACTGTGATGATGAAAACACCGGCTCCATTCTGATTGCTGAATCAGTCGGATTTAAAAAAGTGTTAAATTATAATGTGTTACAAATTAAAGCATAACGATAAACTATTCCTATTCCTATTTGAAATCGCCTCTTATTACATGCTATACCAATGAATCCTTGCAACTGTTCATCGGTATAGCCCCTCTAATTAACTTCTAATAAACCCACCTTCAGAATTTAAAACCTGTCCCGTTATCCATGCAGCTTCATCACTTGCAAGAAATCTAATAATACGAGCCACATCTTCTGGTCTACCAATTCGCCCCATAGGAAACTTAGGTAAAAGTGAATTTCTTATTTCATCTGTCATCCAAGTTGAATCAGTTGGCCCTGGATTAACAGCATTAACCGTTATTCCTAATGGTGCAAGTTCCTGTGACAACGACCTGGTAAAGCTGGAAATGGCACCTTTAGTTGCTGCATAGGCTAACTCTCCAGTCATAGGGCCGAGATCTTGGCCGGAGGTCATGTTAATGATTCGTCCAGCATCTAATTTTGATTTTTCAAACAGACGAGCAAATTGAACACAAAGGAGAAAAGTTGATCGCATATTGACTACATAATGGTCATCAAGCGTTTTGGCATCTAATTGTATATAACCGTCCCTTGTTGAATGGGCCGCATTATTGACCAGTATCGATGGTGAACCAAGCTTATCGGTAACAGTATCAAGTATCTCAATAGCTGCATTTTCGTGAGATAAGTCTATTTCCAAACTTTCGCAACGCACATCCATTTCTCTGACCTCTTCTTGAAATGTTTTCTCCCAATCGGCATTTGCTTTCCAGTACGTAAAGAAAATATCGATACCTTCAGCAGCTAGCTTACGACAGATAGCTGTCCCCATATCTCTGTCGTTGCTGGCTCCTGTAATTAATGCAATTTTATTTTGACAATGATTCATTTTATATACCCCCGATTTATAGGATGCTCGATAAAGGGGTAATAGAGATGTATCTTCTCATATAAGAAAAGCAGATCCACATGGGATCTGCTTAGTCAATGGATATTTATCCCTCCATACCACGCATCCCTGTAATGATAATTATTCAAACAAATAGACATACTTATCCCTTTAACGTTCTAGGTAAGTAGCTATTTATTTTGATGAATTATGCATTACAGAATTGGACACATGTAGAAGAATTCCCCTTTCGATACATCTCTATCTTTATCTTATATATGTTCAGCTAAAAAAACAATACAAATTCCATAGTATCAGAGAAAAAATGAAAAAAAGTGCAACTTTAAAGCTTTAATATCCGTTTGTTTAGTGAAGGGGGGAGAAGAATTGGATATTCAACAACTATATAAATTATATATCCATGATGTCTATAGATATCTTCTCTCCCTTTGTAAGGAAAAGAGTCTAGCAGAGGATTTAACACAAGATACATTTATGAAAGCATATCAAGCGCTAGATAGCAGTCCACCAAAGGCTCTTAAATCCTGGTTAATAAAAATAGCTTACCATACATTTATTGACTATAAGAGGCGAATGAGAAAAATGGACTATCAACCACCAGATTATTTTATAACTTTCTCATCCGACAATACTGTAGAAACGGAATGGCAAAAAAATACCGACAAAGAGGAATTGTATTGGAAGCTAGAGCAATTAAAGCCGATACAGAAAAAAGCGATAGTATTGTGTGACTTACAAGGATTTTCTTATAAAGAAGCAGCTTCAATTCTAGCTATAAAAGAAAATACATTAAAAACCCATATTTTTAGAGGGAGAGGGAAACTTAGACAGCTCTATAGGAAAGGGAGTGTCGAGAATGAGTGATGAATGGAAGAATAAATTACAAAAATATTATGAAGGAAATCTCACAGAGGAAGAAGCGGAAGAAGTCGAAAGAGATCTAGAAAAATTAAATGCCTATCAGGAAGTTATCTCAGAGGAATTAGATGCTGAAGCTGAGTACCAGCCTGATGACCTACCACCTGAAAAAGTGAATAAGATTCTCAATAATAGCATGCGAAATGCAACGTTTTCCTTAGCATCATACGTCATCATGATTCTTTTGTTAATTTATCCGATCCTCACACTAGCTAGTTATATTTACTATGCATGGAATCAAAAGGCAGAAGACCTTATCCAAGTTCCGATTCAAACCGTTTATATAACAGAACCAAATGTCAGTTTAGAAGAAATGGATATCGAGAGAGCGTTTGGATTATTTACATTTGAAGTTACAATGGATTTATATAAAAGGGTAGGAAAAAGTGATATCAAACAAGGCGATTGGGAAGTAACTTATCAATATGATGATGCCGAATTCCCTCAGAGAAATTATATATCAGAAAATCCGCCAGAAGATATTCCTTATTATGATACGAAAAAACTCTATCATCCAGAAGCAGCCATAACCAATCGAGATATGGCTGCATGGGATAGATTAGAAAGGCTCCCGGAAGGAACAGTTGCTGAAGTATATGTATCATTGGATGAGTTAATCCAACCTGAAAACGCCAAAGAGGTCACAGAAGATGTTGATGTGGAATGGAGATGGTATGCTATTGACACTGGTTTAGAGGCATCAGGAAAAAGTCTTGATGGAGGCTATTTAGCTCCAATTGGGTATCCTGCCCAGCCGGATCCGGATGCATGGTCTCCATACAATGGCAGAGAGCCAAATGATGAACAATTTATGGAGAGTCTTGTGTTTCTTAAAGAATATGAAGAACAGGCAACTAACATTGCGCATGCAAAATGGTTAGATCTAAATTATCGCATTGATTATATCGAAAAACATGGGCTGAATGCCTATGGAGGCGTCATTACGGGTCCTGCTAAAGAAATTTTACAGTTAAGAGATAACGAATCCATTCGAACGGTATCGATTGGGGAGGTTCGGTTATGGAATTGGTAAAACGAAGTAACAGCGAAAAGCCAAAGCTACGAGAGACAAGGTTAAGCATATTCTCATTTATTTGTGCCTTATTAACCTTAGCCTATTTTAATATGATGTTAATGAAGTCCATTGGTTTACCGTTGTTTTCTAATGTATTTCTGTTGATTGTTCCCGTCCTAGGGATTATTTCTGGACTATTGAGTTTTACAAGATTAAAGTATAAAAAGACATTTGCTTGGTGGTCGCTCGGCTTATTTCTATTTATCTTCGTAAGTGTGGTAGTGGTTGGCTTCATTGAATTTGCTACTTATACGAAGCCATAAATTGCTTAAATCCAAAAAAATAACAAGCATTCATTTTGGAAAAAACTTTTCAAAATGAATGCTATGTTAGTTAATGATTATTTGCATCAAAATCTGGTAAACTTTCAAAACGTTCCGGCAAATCAATTAAATACAGATTCCCGTAACCATTTTTATCACTAGTAAACAACAATTTCGTGCCATCTGGGTTAAATTGTGGATGGGCATGTACCTTTTGTACATGGAAGCTACAACGATGTTCACATAATATTTTTGGATTGGAAAACGTACCATCAACCTGTTCCCAGACAATTAACTTATCGAGCGGTGATCTACCATCTATTACAACCTTCGAAAATCCGTAAGAATGTGCATGCCAATTACGGAATGAAAACTCTACCTCTTCCATATCAGTATTGCGATAGTGTATTTTTCCGAAAAAGGCAGTTCCGTTTTCCCTGAATCCATGATACCCGATATGTTCCCCATCTGGATACCAGTATTCATGTCCAACCATCTCACGAGGTTCCTTTCTTTCACGAATCTTCCATACTTCTTTTGTTTCCAAATTAAGTCCCCATATCCGATGGTCGACAAGATGCCACGGACCTTCATGACAGAATGTGATCAGGTTATGATGGGTGGGTGAGGTATTGATATGTGTGATGAAGTTATGATCATCAAATACTATGGTAGACTTACCATCTTCAATCTTTATTTGAATAATTTGCGAGTAAGGTTTTGCCTCCATTAATTCACGATGACCTACATAGCCATTTTTTAAATCAATTGGAAATTTGTTTTTTAAATCTTCATGTTGACATGTAATCATATATTTCCCATCTGCAGTACAGTTAATATTACCTCCAACTAGTGATGGATCTCCTTCATGAATCACTCTTTCTTTCAAGGTGATTAAATCAATTTCGATAATTTGATGTTCTTTTCTGAAGAAAGCAAATTGTCCATTTGGATGTAAGCAAGCGGGTAAACTACCATATGTCGTATCATGATCGGTCAATTGTACAATCTCTCCAGTGGATACATTCACGCTAAATAAATTGGTTTTATTTTCTCGATCCGAGCAAAACAATATCTTCTTACCATTATCGTACCAACCGTTTTCTGTAAAATAGAGGTGATGACTGTGACCAGTATAATCTGTTAATTGTGTAATGGTTACTCCCGAAAAGCGATCTTTATATCTTTTCCATTCTGCTGGCCATACGGTACTTTTGGACATAGAATTCCAACCCTTTCTTTTTTAGAAATTCACTCACCTAAATGTAATCGTATTCATTTCATGGTTTAAAAAGAAGTCTTAGTCATAATTTCATTTTAAGCTATCCTTTCATTTTACTCAAAGGATTTAGTGAATTCGGTTCGAAATATAGGTAACTTCACATTTTGCTCCAATTATTGGTATTATATAGAAAAGAGGTAAGGCAATTAGAAGTAACTTCCTGTATCCGATAACAGATGTGGAGGAGAGTAAGTGGACAGGATAAAATTTATTCGTAAGGAAGAAAAGAAGTATCACGACCATTGTTACGATAATTATCGATTGTTTGAGAAAGGCTCGTGGTTATACAAACCGGTGAAGTCAGTAATGGAATCTATAGCATTACTTGAAGGTAAAAATCCTTTAAAAGTTTTAGATTTGGGTGCAGGTGTGGGAAGAAATAGTATTCCAATTGCTGAAAAACTCAAAGACCAAGGTGGAAGAGTTGTTTGTGTTGATTTACTAGATTCAGCAATAGAGAAATTAATAGAATATAGTAAAGAGTTCGATGTGGCAGACAATATTGAAACAGAAAAAGCTGATATTGGCCAGTATTCCATAAAAGAAGCTGAATATGATGTGATTGTTGCGGTATCAAGCCTCGAACATGTTAGTTCTGAGAATATCCTGGAAAGAGTTCTTAATCAGATGACTCAAGGTACAAAAAAAGCTGGAATAAATTGCATTATCATCAATTCAGAAGTAGAAGAGATTGAAACTGAAACAAATAAGCGACTTGATGCATTAATGGAGGTCAACCTTTCAACAGACCAAATGATCAATAAACTAAATAACAACTATAAGGGATGGAAGGTGATTAAACAATTAGTAAGACCATTGGAATATCAGATTGTACGCAATGAGAAGCCCGTTTTATTAAAATCGAATGCAATCACATTTGTGGTACAGAAAAAATAGTAAGGAATGTAAACATATTAAATGTAGAGGTGTATACATGAATAACAAAGATTATGAATTTGAGCGTGTAATTGAAACAGAAGAGCAACTTGAATCTATTATCGGTCATCCGAGTGAATTAGTAAATAATAAAGTAATCTCCATTCTTGATCAGAACTGTTCAAAGTTCATAGCTAACTCTCCGTTTTTGGTTATTTCTAGTTCTGATGAATCTGGTTTTTGTGATGTATCTCCAAGAGGTGACCAAACAGGCTTTGTTGAAGTGTTAAGTGAAAAGAAGTTAATCATCCCTGAAAGACCTGGAAATAAAAGAATGGATACCATGCGTAATATTTTAACGAACCCAAGGGTGGGTCTTATCTTTTTTATACCGGGATTAGGGGAGACACTTAGAGTGAATGGAAAAGCGACGTTAGTAACTGACGAGGATTTGCTAGAGAAGATGGCGGTAAGAGGGAAAAAACCTCTTGTTGGAATCGGAGTAGAAGTGGAAGAGTGTTATATTCATTGCGCAAAAGCATTTAAACGATCAGGCTTATGGAATCCCGATTCCTGGCTGGATAAAGACTTATTGCCATCTGCCGCTAAAATGATATATGAACATGCGAAACTGCCTGGGACAAGTGTAGAATCTATTCAAGCTAGGTTAGCAAAAAGTTACGCACAGAAGTTGTATTGATCAAGACTTATAGCCAGTTATGGGAGGACATTATGGATAGAATAAAACAGGTTCTAAAGTATTATTACAACATGGAGGTAACAAATATACACTCGCAACAGGGTGGTTGGGCATCACTGGCCTATAAAGTATCCAATGAGAAACATAGCTATTTCCTAAAGATATACGAAAAAAGTCGAGCATCTACACCGATATTGACAAAGCGTATAGACGCATATGTTCCAGTAATTGATTGGCTTTATCGTAATAGTTTCATAAGACTCAAATAGATAGACTTGTTAGTAGAGTAGAAAAATCGTCGGAATCCTTGCAACGTAGTGATCTCAGAATGGCATTATGTCACACGGATCTCCATTATTGGAATCTAATGGAATTCCAGGACGAATTAATCTTAATAGACTGGGAAGGATTAAAACTAGCCCCAGTCGAGGCAGATTTAATGTTTTTGATCGATAAGCCATACTTCCATGATTTTTTAACAAGTTATAAAGAAAAACATAGTAACTTTGAACTTAATCATGACGCTTTGCATTTTTATCAAGGAAGAAGAAAGTTAGAGGACATAGGTGAGTTTATTGAGCAACTTATATTTGAATCGTTACCTGAGCAGGAAAGAATGATGAATATCGTGGATTATCTGAAAGAAGAGTTAAGGTCTATTAGCATATGAATGAACTCACTAAATTTTCCAAGACAGAAAGGAGTTCCTTCTATTGAAAAGGAATTTTTGGTTAATATCTCTGGGAATCGTCTGGACAGTTCTTTTTGCTGGTATGAGCTTTTATTGGGCAATGGGTGGTTTAAAGGGTGTTCGATCCTTGGGAGGATCCGTTTATGAGATGTCGTTAAACCCTGAACCTTCGTTTATTCTAATAGTATGGCTAACCGGCGTAATTAAACTACTTGGCTTAATTTTATTGTTGATGCTGCTGGTCAAGTGGAATAATAATATAATAATCAAGATCCTTTGCTACATGACAAAGATTGCTGGAATAGCCTTATTTCTCTATGGCTTACTAAATTTTATTACGATTTCTTTAAGCGCAATCCATGTACTAGATTTTGACCTAGATTCATACGCGACTTTCTGGAGATTAGTTTTTTGGGAACCATTCTGGATGCTTGGAGGAATTTTTTATTTTTTCTCAGTCAGAAAATCATAATTCTTCTTTCCACTCAATCAGTAGGTTGTGAAAGGTCATGGATAATTTCCACATCTCTGGTTCGAATCCGAAAAAAGGCTCTAGCAATTCAATTGTCATATGGTTATGTAGTAGTTTTAATTCAGTTATTTTCGTTAGTTCCTGTCCAACTGTCATTTTTCCAACTGCTTGTGGGCCAAAAATTAAGACAAATTTCATTTTCTCCTCCTCAATTATCTCTAATTATTATTGGTATCAGCAATCCGTTTCACAACTTGATGGAAATATGCCTTTCGATGGGGAACAATATCTTTTAAACTTATCTTCCTGTTAACGACGGTCCTATCACCGAATTCATTCATTTCCCAACCTTCTACTCTTATTTCCTTTTTCTGATCAAAGCACAAATTATAGAAATCATGAAACGTTGCTTTCACAATCCCGGCAACCTCTTCTTGTTGCAAGTTAAACTGATCGGTTTCTTTTACACGGTATAGAAAGACATTTGCCCATTCTCTATCCAAAAACCTATTTGTTTCAATGGGATCTTCGATAACGCCTAATGATAGTAAATGATTCCAATCTACATCAATCCCAAGTTCTTCTTCTATTTCTCTAACACCATCTGCAACAGTTTCCGTTGATAATAAATGGCCAGCGGCAGTTATGTCAAAAAGGTTAGGGAAATCCTTCTTATCATTGCTACGTTTTTGCAAATAAATATAATCTATGCCATCATGATGATCAACGAACCAGCATTGAAAGGTTTCATGCCAGTATCCGCGTTTATGCACTTCATCCCTATCTGCTACACCTATTTCATGGTGATGCTCATTATAGATTTTCAATTCTTCACCCATATATCTAATCCACCTATAATATATTTTGTCTGTATATGTTAGTATAGCATATAACACACTAACGCTTACCATTAAATGGTTATTCTGCCTGTTTGTTGGATGAAACTAACATTTGATCATATGCGTAAAATAAACATAGGAGTGAGTAAAATGAACACAAAGGAACTTATCTTGAACCAATTTGAAGCTAGTTATAACAGAGATACTTGGTTTGTATCATTGAAGACTGCGGTAGAGGGGGTTGGTTCTTATCAAGCCTCTTACAAAAACGAAAATTCTACCCATTCGATAATGGAGATTGTGCATCACTTATACTTTTATAATTTACTAGAATTAAATCGCTTTAAGGGCATAGCTGATAATGTAAGTATCAAAGATAATAAGACCACGTTTAGTAATGCAGAAGAAATGAGTTGGGAACTATTATTGAACAAATTATTTAAAACAATGAAAGATTGGCTAGATGAAATGAAACGATGTGACGAGGAATATATAGAAAGGTATATAGAAAGTCTTACTTACATAAACTTACACAATGCCTATCACATTGGACAAATTCTGCAAATTCGTAAAAGTCATGGAATGTGGGATGAGAATAAAGGGGTTAACTACACTGTATGATGATTTATAGATGGAATTATTACAGAGTTCTGAAAAATACTTCATTAACATGAGTCTTTATGCTCATTTCTAGTTTCCTCCTATTTTTCGGGAAAGTTTAACAATTTTTTTAATAATTTCACTATTTATCTATCAATTTTTTCTAAAAAAAGATATAATATCCTCAAGTAGATTTAAAATAAAGTCACGTGTGTTAGTATAAAAGTCACACTATACTTTTTCGATTAAATGAAAATAAGTGTGTTTCAATCGAACTTTATTTTAATTCAACGCCACAATTTATAGAAAATAGGAGGATATGGAAATTGGCAAATAAAAAAGTGGTTATGTCGGTTACCTTAGGTGCAGCGATTGCAGCAGCAATGGTAGGTGCAGATGAAGCGGAGGCTGCATCCTATAAAGTCAAAAGTGGGGATTCATTATGGAAGATAGCACAAAAATATGATACCAATGTTCAATCATTAATCGACATCAATAAGCTTACTTCAGATGTCATTTATCCGAATCAAGTTCTACAAACTAACAAAAAATCTTCCAGTAGTAATACAAGTAGTAGTACAAAAAATAAAGACAATCAGAGTAGCCAAACAGAACAATCGAGTTCTACTAAGAAGTATACTGTGAAAAGTGGAGATACGCTAAGTGCGATTGCATCCAAACATAATATTTCACTTAATGATCTAATGAAATGGAATGATTTAGATACTACATTAATTTACCCTGGAAATGTTTTTGTTGTTTCAGAACCATCTAAATCAAGTAGCAACTCTAAGAATAATAATAATTCCACTTCTAAGACGAAACCTAAAGAACAAAGTGTAGGGTCTGCTACAGTGTACGTTGTAAAATCTGGTGACACTCTCTCTCATATTGGGGCAAAGTATAGTGTGACGGTTGCCAATTTGAAGAAGTGGAATAATCTAAGTTCAGATAGAATCTATATCGGACAAAAATTAAACATCGGAGAAGCCAAAAGTAGTAACTCTTCTTCACAGAATAGTAGTTCTAGTGACAAGTCAACAGTTGATGTAGAATACAATGTGGATAAGCTTATTGAAGCTGCGACAAGTTTGGAAGGCACTGGTTATGCATGGGGTGGAGCAACACCAAGTGGATTTGATTGTAGTGGGTACATATATTATGTTTATAAAGAAGCTGGTATGGATATTCGTCGCCTTTCCAGTTCTGGCTACTATGATCGTTCCTATTATGTAGACAATCCTAAAGTAGGAGACTTAGTATTTTTCGAAGGAACCTATAAATCTGGTATTTCTCATATGGGGATCTATTTAGGAGATAACAAGTTTATTCATGCAGGCTCTTCTACTGGGGTAACTATTACTAGTTTAGATAATTCCTATTGGAAGAAGCATTTCTCTAGCTTTAAACGATTTTATTAAGCTATAAGCAAGAGCTTTAGTTGACTGAATCATGTTATCGATTGACATATAGAATAGTGATAAATAGCGAAAATGCAGGAAGACCCTCATTATACTGAGGATTGTCCTGCATTTTTTGATTTTTCACGGTGCTAAGCGTCTACATGTACCCTCTCTTTCATGAACAGTGAGGTTAAAACCCCGACTGATCGTAGTTTCCATTTATTTTGGCTGTATGGCAACCCTTTTGGTTAAGTGTCGAATTAATAATAATACTGTAGCAACTAGAATGATTGTGCAAATTAATGATACAGCAATGGGTAAATTAGGTGTAGGAGTGCTGAGTAGATTTATTAATGGATAGCTTATATCGCCTTCCCATAACAAATCCATTAACGAGACGGATAGTAATGAGACTAGGATAAAGGCGACACACCCCCATCCACCATAACGTTGATATCCTGCGATAATTAGCCATCCAGCGAGATAAAAACCAAAAATATTTAGGCTAAAGACAAGTACAGGAATAAACCATGTAGATGTCATATCTAAGAACCCAATATTAACATTGTCAGGTAAATAATTTTCTAACGGGTTGAATATATACAGCATGCCATTTATAATACTTGCGATGAACATGATGGAAACAGCTAACCCTGCAGCTGCAATAGCTGATCCACTGAAGTAGTCTTTACGGGTAATACCGTTCTGCACGTAATGAGCAAAAAAGGCTAAAGAAGAGATGATCCCAATCACCAACATATAAATTTTAGTGGATGAATACATGGTGGACAAGAAGTTAAGGTCTATTTCCTCTCTAAATAAAGGGATGATAAGAAATATAGCTAAGACGACTAGCATATACCAGACTGTCCATTTCATTTGGATAAGAAACAAATCTTTTGTCACTTTAAATATCGTATTATTTGGTGTATTCAACTTATTCGCCCTCCTTCGTTAGATGTATAAACAAATCTTGCAATGAGACTGGTCCGATTTCGAGGCCAAGCTTTTCCGCTTCAACCGTATCAGTATCACTTAAGTTTCCATATAACATAACAGATTTTGTATTACCAAGTGATTGTGTACTTAATATCTTTCTATTGTTAACAAATGAATCGACCTTCTCTTTTTCCCCTATAACGGATACACCTTGACTGATAACTTCTTCGAATGATTCATCCATAATGAGCCTGCCGTGGTCAAGTATTAAGACATGATCAAATAAATAATCCATTTCAGATACTAGATGAGTCGATAAAATCATAATTCTTGGATGACGTTGTTGTTCCTCAATGACTTCCTGATAAAATATTTCACGAGTAGGTGCATCCATGGATACATACGCTTCATCAAATATGGTGACAGGATTACGGTGAGCGAGTCCGAGTGTAACGTTTAAAGCTGATTGCATACCACTGGATAAACTTCTAATCGGTTTATCTAAGGGAAGTTTAAAGCGTCTTGCTAACTCTTTTGCATATTCTATATCAAAGTTTGGTCGATATTCCTTTGCGAAGTCAAAATAACTTGTTATAGGTTCATATTCATCATTATAATCAACCTCTACAATAAAACTTACATACGGCATGACACTTCTATTTTCAAACGGAGTTTCCCCGCCAATTTTAATGTGACCTGAAGAAGGTTCCATTAAAGAAGCCAGTAATGATAGTAAAGTTGTTTTTCCAGCTCCGTTTCTTCCAATTAATCCGTATATGTGGCCGAATTCAAGTTTAAAAGATATGTCTTTTAAGGCTATAAATTGTCTAAATTCCTTCGAGACATTTTCGACAGATACATCAATACTCATCATCTCCACTACCTTTCTTTTTTTGAATTAAATGCATAATATATTTTTCTGTTAACCCCAATTTTTTAGCTTCCTGCAACATTGGCATAATATATTCATCTTCAAAGGTTTTTTGTCGTTTTTCAATTAACTTTTCTTTTGCTCTGGGTGCAACAAACATTCCGACACCTCTTTTCTTATAAATGATTCCTTCATCAACTAATAAACTAGTACCTTTAGATATGGTGATATGATTGACTTTATAAAATTGCACCATTTTAGTTGTTGAAGGAATTTGCTCATTTTCTTTTATTTGGTCATTAACGATCTGATCCTCTAATTTTTCTTTTATCTGCATAAATATCGGTTTCTTATCGTTGAAAGACTGATTCAATGGCTTTCACCACCTTTTTGGTGTAATGGTTATATAGTTATGTATATAAGTATAATGGAGATTGAGTAAAAGTCAATAGGCTGTAGATGTTTTTATCGAAGAGTGGGAAATTAAGCGAAAGAGGTTGTGAAGGAGAAGAGTGGTGCTTTGCAGAGTTTAATTTTCAAAATTGTGTAAGTAACTAAAAAACGGCATCTTTAAAAAGTGCCGTTTCGTAAAATTAATACTTATACAATTGTCCACCCCACTTCCTCGGGTTTACCTAATCGTTTCATCGGATTGATACTGATAAACTCTTTGCCGGCTTTTTCTCAATATCTTGAACTTCACCAATGAATTTATTTGACCATCTTCGTTACCATGGCTATTAATTCATTTTTATATGTCTCCAAGTTAAAGTCTTCTTGATTGATAAGCATGCTTTCGGCAATAGCACCCTGAATGATGATAGAGACATTCTTCGTACCAAAAGTACTGAATTCCTTCGTTTCTTGACCATATTGTAATATTTTTTGTAGTAGTACATATAATGGATCTTCTTCATCCTCTGCAACTTTGTAGTAAGGTATATTGTCTGGTGTGCGGGCATTAAAGATAATTTCAATTAATGCTACATTGTGAACATGATGAGTACCTTGATAAGCCAAAGAGGCATCTATAAAAGTAATGAGTTGATCATATGCGGATTTGCTCTCTGCAACTTTTTCTTTAATAAAGTCATATTGTGTTGTTAATAAATAGACAAGTGTATGGTTTAATACATCTTCTTTATCAGAGAAATGATAGGAGATCAGTCCTGTACTAACCTTTGCTTTTTTGGCTATTTTAGCTAAACTGATCTTTTTATAACCAATTTCGTCTAATGCTTCAATGGTTGCTTTGATGATTTGCTCTCTTCTCGCTTGTGTAATAAAAGACGGTTGCTTTTCCATTCTCTCTCCTCCTGCAAATTACTTTTTCGACTTTTTTAGCTGTTCGATTATCCACAAAACGCTAATAATAAAAAGTACACCTAATATGATTATATCGAATTTACTTGGATAGTTCTCGATAAACATTCTAATCGGTTCGGGCACACTCCCTTGAAAAATGGACTGCAGAACTATTCGGATCACTCGTAAAATAACTAAGAAAAGCTGGAGCAATAAGAGTACGGGGATTAAAGTTAACCCACCAATGAACAATTTCCAAGCTTCCTCTTTATTAAATACGAAAGTGACAGCAGAAAAGAGTAACACAGTACCAATGATAGAAAATATAATGATTCGCAGCCAATGTACAAATTCTAAATCTCCTTGTGTGTAACGATAGAAAACATAGAAAAAAGCTAATAACGACAGCACGATACTTATAAAGGGCAGTAGACGTTGTAGCCAACTAGGGAGACTTTTATATACTTCTATATTATTCATAAAACCACTCCTTTTTTGAATGATTAATATTTATTTTGGTCATTCAATCAAATTTTATCATTATAAAATATTTTTTACAAGAGAATGAATAAGAAAAGCGCCCATTTAGAAACAACCAGATTTTATACTTTCTTTACGATCAGATGAAAAAACAGGGGACAACCCCCTGTTTTTTTCATGTGCTACAGCTATACTTGTATTTGTTTAATAATCTTTGCCGGATTACCACCTGCAACTACATTATTCGGTATATCTTTGGTGACTACCGCTCCGGATGTAATCACGACATTATCACCAATGGTTACACCGGGATTAACAATCGCACCACCACCAAACCATACATTATTGCCAATTGTTATTGGCTTTGCATATTCTTTGCCAGAGTTACGCTCATCAGGGTGGAGTGGATGTGTTGCTGTATAGATTTGCACATTAGGACCTAACATGCAATTATCACCAAATCGTACTTCGCAAACATCTAAAATCGTACAGTCAAAATTAGCAAAAAAATGGTTACCAACATAGGTGTTATATCCATAATCGAAGCGAATATTAGGTTCCAAAAACACACCTTCACCAGTAGAACCTAGTAACTCTTGTAATAGTTTTTCTCGTTTTTCTGCTTCCTGTTCGGTAGTATGATTATATCCTCTCACCAATTTTCTTGCATACTCTCGTTCACTCCATAATTGCGGGTCAGATGGATTATACATTTCACCTGCTAGCATTTTTTCTTTCTCGGTTTTCATAGATGATATACACTTCCTTTAGTTAAGTAAAGTTCTGCAAATATCGATTGCATACAAATAGTTGTATACCTATTGTACCAAGTTCCCCTTTTTTTCCATAGGAGCAGTTTGTGTTAAGATCAAGATAGGACTACTAGGAAACATATAAAAGTGAAAGACATAAAACTGTAACATTAATTTAATATGGATAAATGAAACCTTATATGTAGTGAAATCGTCTCCTTTAATATAGAAAAATAAAGATAAGGACAAGAAAATGTCTTATTTGTATATATTGATGGAAGGAGCAATTCAACATTGAAGAAGGTATCTTTTATACTAGTCATTCTTTTTGGTCTATTATGTGCTTGTGCTACTGAGGAAAAAACGGTTCAAATAGAGAATAAGGATTTTGCCGATACATTATTTGTGCAGAAGGTGGAAAATAATTTTACTTCAGATAAACTAGCGAAGATGATAGAAGATTCGGAGAAGATCAAACAAGTGTTATCGAAGGTGGAAGGACTAGAAGCAGAAAAAATTGATAATGATGAGCTAATCAGTATACTAGAAAATCATGATAGTTACTATATGTTTGGCTTTTTTGAAGGTGATAGTACAAATATTCAAAAAGAAGATTACGGGTTTCAGATTTTGGAGGATGGAACGATTCTATTCAACTATGATCAAGTCGACAATTCTGATCATCCGCTTGTCACGGTGGACACACATAAAGATATATTAGAGGAGATGAAAGAAATGCTTGAAATAACTTTCTGATTTCAAGTGGAATGTTGTAATTGCTCTTTCTCTATTAGGCATAAGTAGGAATATAAATTAATATAGTAATATATGAAGTAATCAATAATGAATGAGTGAGGTAATAGTAATGAAAAGATTAGCAGTTTATTGTGGATCCAGTACGGGGACTGACCCGATTTATGTAGAAGAGGCAAAGAAGTTAGGACAACTATTAGTAGCGAACGGTATTGATCTGGTATATGGCGGTTCGAATGTTGGTTGTATGGGAGCTGTTGCCGATGGTGTCTTAGAAAATGGTGGTAATGTGATCGGTGTCATTCCAGAAAAGTTAAAAAATGTGGAGATCGCCCATGAAAAACTGACTGAACTACATGTGGTGCAGACGATGCATGAGCGAAAGGCGATGATGGCAGATTATGCGGACGGATTTATTGCATTACCAGGTGGAACAGGAACGTTAGAAGAATGGTTTGAAGTATTTACATGGGCTCAGATTGGTTACCATAAGAAACCATGTGCATTGCTTAACATCAATAATTACTATGATCCAATTATGACGCTTTTTGATCATATGATAGAGCAAGGATTTGTGAAACCAGCATATAAAGAACTTATTTTAATAGAAAATGAATCTAAAAAATTAATCGATCGAATGTTGAAACATGAGGGAACTTATATACATAAATGGGGAGCGGAACCAACAGAGAAAAAATAATAGTTAATAGTTTTAACGTTCTTCAGAAAGAAGTCTCCC
>NZ_WJEB01000038.1:0-36974 GCF_010994085.1 Gracilibacillus saliphilus
ATATACCTCACCTCTCCTTTTTTTAGAAGCCCCCAACAAACGCAAACGTACGTTTCTTGTTTATTATTATATACCAGAACAAACGATCTGTCAAAACCGTTCACCATTCATCTCATCACTAAAGTAACGAGTTTTCTGGTGAACATTTATAAAATAAATCCATCATTATTCCCAAGCCACATAAATGCAGCATCAGGAGATTTTGGGTTGTCTACAAAGATACGTCCAGGATTATTGCCCTGTATAATGGCTTTCACTTCCATATGCCCATCTATGTTTATCAAATGCTGACACCTATTAAATCGCTCATTTTTAATTCAGAGATCATTGCTATATCTCCTTCCCCATTATGATTTTCCCTTCTATCCCCACCATATTATACCATAAAATTCCACTAAAAAACTCAATCCATTCATAAACAGTTTTGGATTGAGTTCCTAATTAAAGCGCTTACCTTTATTTAGTTTATAAATTGGAAGTTAAGCTCTGACATCGGCCAATATCGGATATCTACTTTTCCTACCACTGTTTCTTCTTTCACGAAACCAATCGCTCTGCTGTCATAGCTTTTCGTTCGGTTGTCACCTAATACAAACAAATTCCCTTCTGGTACGACTTCTTCACCGGTTATTTCTTCTAAAGTAAAATCTTCTGTAAGTACTTTATTCGGTTCCCGATATGGATCCAAATATGGTTCATCAATTGCCTCTCCATTAATATATAACCTATCATCTTGATAAACAATATGATCACCAGGTTTTCCGATTACCCTTTTCACATAATCTTCCTTATCATTGGCATGGAAAACAATGACATCTAAACGGTTGATATCTTTTAAATCATATACTATCTTATTGACCATTAATAAGTTTCCATCATGCAGTGTCGGTTCCATCGACTTACCATTCACAACATAACTTGCAAATAAATAAGATCGGAAAAAGAATGCCAACACCAATGCAATTACAACAATTCGCACAATTGACCAAACACGTTTCTTATCCATATACCTTCACTCCAAAGGACTCTCTTTATTAACTAATTTACCCCCTTTCGGAAGTTTCTAACCCTTTTTATCTCCAATTTTTTCATTGGATTTTCTGTGTAAATATTTCTCTATATATTTCCCTACAATCCAAAGAACCAATACCCCTACCGCTAATATAATCGTTTTAACTGGATTTTGTGCAAAAGAAGTTACACTATCTCCGATATAAGATATGGTAAAGACCATGACCCCTTTCCCAAGCAAAACAGCTAATACAAATTGATAGAAATTAATACTTGATAAAGCAGCTACAACATTTATAATTGCAGAAGGTGAGAACGGAAAACAAAGTAAAATAAATAATGGACCAAATCCATGACGGGTTAGCCAGTTCGTTATCTTAGATACTTGTTTATTCTTTCTTAACCATTTAAATAGTTTTAGATGCCGATAACGTTTCACCAAAATAAAAACAGCAATCGTACCTGCACTAGTACCAGACCATGATAAAAGAAACCCTTCCAACAAACCATATGCAGCAGCATTCGTCATCACAAATACAATAATGGGTAAAAAGGGAAGAAAAGATTCAATAAACGGAAGTAAGAAGCCAGGAATAGGACCTAAGCTTTCATAACTTTGCAGTAAGAAGTTAACTAACTGTCCAAATTCATTTGCTTCGACTAGTTCTCTAATCTCTTCCACATCAATATTATCTAAATTACTTATATTATATGTAATCATACCTTGTTTAACTCCTTCACCTGACCAAAAAAATGAGTTATTTTTATTTTAATATTTTTTTTACTGTTTTCCTAATCTTTCACTTAAATCCTTAAATTTCTATCTGATTTTCTTACAATTTTGTTGCATCTTTTAGCGATTCGGGTATATAATAGAACAAACGTTCCCTTGGAGGTGGAAATGGAAAATGAGATATTTAAACGAACAAGAATGGAAATTAGCATCACGTTTTCTGTTTTTATCAATGGCCTTAAAGGTTATTAAACATGATTTACAAAAAATGAACCAACTATCCCCTTTTAAGATAAATGAACCATATATTGCGCTGTTGGAAAAGATGGAAAAAAACGCAACCGAAGAACGAAGAAAATTGCGCAAACAAATGTATCAGGAAAAAATTAAAGTCGTTGCAGCAGAAAAAAATGATTCATTCACATCTTATCTATTCCTCTGTAAAGGAAAAGAGGAAAAACGTAATTACTTTAATCCAGCTATTCGTAAAAAAGTCGAGCTAATCTTAGAGGAATTACTTGCACATGCTTATGAATCAACGTCTTCCTCGAAAGAAGAAGTAAAGCTGTAATTTTTTTAAGAAAATAGTGAACTTTTCATCTCCGTTCATGGTATAAGTAAATGAAGGAGATGATAAAATGGAGTTAGGTTGGTTGATCAGTACGATTGTTGCTTTTATTTTGGGCGGATTGTTTGTCACACTCATTGCTACTATGAACAAAAAAGTAGTCAAGGACAGACTAGGAAATATCGATTTTAAAAAATCAGATCTTTATTTTTACTGGACTAGATGGGATTATACCATTATTGCATCTGCTGTTTATACGTTTATCTGTATTACCGGATTATTTGTATTCTTGCTTTCCGGTGAAAATATCGACAACCATTGGATACAATTTTTTCTTCACCAAACATTTGTTTTTTCTTTAATTACATTCATTTGGTTTATTACGCGATTAGCATATGTATTTAAAGGAATTAAAGAGCGGTGGTCTGATGAATTCAAATGATAATATCCAAGTGGAAGAGTTATTTACCACTTACCATCAACAAATTTATCAGTTCACCTACCGCTACACGCAAGATGAAGCGTTAAGCTATGATATTGTCCAGGATACATTTATCAAATTTCAAAAATATCAAATGAACTTTGATCCGTCTAAGTCCCATATTCGCACTTTTTTATTCAGAATTGCTTACCAGTTAACGATGACGAAACTAAAAAGACGGAACAAGTTCAAAAAACTACTCCCGTTTTTATATGAACAGAACCAAAAAGAACCAGTATCACTAGAAGAAAAGATTACGATTCGCACTACCATACAACAACTATCACCTGAACAAAGAGCTGTAATTATTTTTACTTATTATCATGATTTAAGTCAAAAAGAGATTGCTGCTATTTTACAAATTCCGATTGGGACAGTAAAATCAAGACTACACAGTTCATTAAAAAAGCTAAAAGACCTATTGGAGGTTGATGATGATGAATAAACACGATATTCCCGAGGAATTAAAACAAAAATTAGATGAATTTGAAGTAGATGTACCAGATATTCCATTGAAAAAATCATTATCCCAACAAATCGCAAACTGTCTTTATGCGCCAGCGAAAAATCCAGTAGATCTTATCTCCAAGCAATGGACACCGTTAACAATTGCTTTGCTTCCTATGATCATATTACTTTGTTCAATACCTTTACTATTCATTTAGCTAATAAACCTATAAAACCAATAAGGTAAGAGCCTTATTGGTTTTATTCTAGCCGTCATCATCTTATCTCTTTTTATGCCATTTCGATTCCGCAATATGCTGAGAAGCCTCAAGAATGTGCTCCATTTTATTACTAAGCAAGTAGCGATACTGAGCAGTACGGTACAATTGATTGATCATTGTAGCATAAGAAACCTCTAACACTAATTCACGCCCATTCTTAAAAACGACCCTTGTTAAGTGCTGTTCTATCTTTTCTATTTCGAGAACGTGTGAATGCGCAATCCATGTACAAGCTTTTCTTAAGGGGGATTCCACCGGAAAAAAATACATCCCACTTATCCGGTCAATTGCAATTGGTGGTTTATGCGTGATGCCACTTAACATTCTTGATCCTTCAATCAACCCTTTTAAACTAATACCAAAAGCTTTACAAGTAACATCCATCACTTGTTGTGTACTAAATGTTGTTTCATAATCATCTACTTCTTCATACTCAATCACACGGGTTAAAAACCTCCCATCTGCTTCATAACCGACCACTGCTAATGTCTTTGGACTGATTTCCCGAACCTTCTCCATTAAAATTTCCATTTCATTTCCTCCTTTAAATTATTCCACTATAATGTAGCAATTTTTGATAAAATTGGATATAAAATAACAAAAAATAGCCCGAAATTTCGAGTTAGACTATCAATCTAGCAGAAATTTGCTATAATTTGCTTAAAAGAGGCAACTGAGTGGTCATTTTCAACAAAATTTTCGCAAAAAAATGAGGTGAAATAATTGTGGTTTAAGAAAAAGAAAAAAGAAACAAAAAAATTCCCTACAAAAGATATATCATTAGAAGAAGTCCGATCCGCTATTCATGAGTACAGCAGAGACTTACCTCCAAATATTCCATTGAAAATATTGATCAAGGACGACTTATCGCTAGACTATACTTTACTAGCTCCGATTTTGAAGGCGATTCCATCCAAAAAATACTATATGTCAAAAGAAACCTATGACTTATTTGAGGAAGAAGATAAGCATATTGCACAAGCTTTGGATCAAGTCCAGCAAGCAGTCGATCAATATATCGCACAAAAAAAGGAATTACCGATTATTGATCATGATCCCTATCGCAGAGTGAACTTTTTTAAACTAGAACAACTTAACTTAATCAACGAACGACCAAAAATGGATTTTTATATTACGGACCAAGAACAGTTAGTTACGACGATAAAGCCTAAGTAAAGGGGTATGTCCATGACAAGATCAGCTAATAAAACCAGACAACAAGCAACTTTCAATGATACCGATATTCAGGAGAAAATGGTATGCTTACTGTTCCATTGATCATTTTCATATTCCCTATCATATCTATTATACTTGGGGTCGTTGGTTACTTGATACTTAAGAACCTCACTGCACCTATTATTCTAGTGATATTGCTTGGAATCATAGCTGCCCTTTTATGGTTTAACAGATCATTCGGTTTCTGGATTTTCATCTATGGATTTTTGGCATTTGCAGGTGCTTTTTTAACTAAAATGGTAACTACCAAAATGAAAAGGAGGAAGCCTTTATCATGAAGGCTTCTTTTTGCTTTTTAAAAAGTTTTTTTATATTTTGAAACTATTTAAATCTCGCTTTCGTCCAATGTGCGAAAGTAAGATAAATGAGAGAAGAGTGGTGTCATGACAGAACTGGAAAAAGAACAATTATTAGAAGAAACCATGATAAACTACGGTGATGATTTAGTACGGTTAGCTTTCCAATATGTGAAAGATAAAGAGCTAGCTAAAGACATGGTTCAGAACACCTTTGTAAAGTGTTATAAAAACCTTGAGCAATTCAGAAATGAGGCTTCCATTAAAACATGGTTATATCGGATTGCTATCAATGAATGTAAGGACCATCTCAGGAGCTGGCATAACCGAAAAGTACAAGCAAAAAACTTTGTGGAAAATACGCTGACGATATTCTCAGCTGAAAGTAAGGTAATGGAAGCGGAGGAACAAAACGAAATTAAGGACTGTATTTTTTCACTGCCAAAAAAGTATCGAGAGGTGATTTTTCTTTATTACTACAAATCTTTCACATTGGAAGAAATAGCAATCATTACAGAAGTTAACCTTAACACGGTGAAAACTAGATTAACCCGGGCAAAACAGCGGTTAAAAGTTATAATGAAGGAGGAAAATATTTATGGCTAGTAAATTCGAGAAAGAATTATCCTCTTATTTAGATCAGGAAGATTTAACGTTTACAAAAGATGATAGAAAAAAAACATTCAACAAAATTCATAGCCAAACAACAACACAACATCATAATAAAAGCAGTTTCACACGTCCAATTGTGCCGATCATGGCAACTATAGCAGTTTTTATGTTAGCTATTGCGTTAATCCCATCTTTTATTCTTAACGAAAAACAAAATTCAGAGGCAGACAAAAGTATCACATCAACAGCAGAAGAAGGAAATGGGAATTCTGTTTTATTGCTAATGGGTGAGGATGCAGATAGACACAGAAACCCTTTTAACCTTCTGCTTACCTATAATTTCGATAAGGAAAGTGTAAAAGTAGTTTCCCTTCCCCGTGATTTATATGTTGACAGATATAATGCTGAAGGTGAAAAATTCGAAAAAACAAAGCTATTACATGTGGGAGCTCATGATAACGACCCAGCAGCGAGTATGAAAACTGTGTCTAATTATTTAGATATTCCGATTGATTATTATGCTTTGATGCCAATGGAAGAAATATTTCAATTATTAGAAATTGATGATGAAAATAAAATATATGAAATCGAAGAACAAAATAGTCTTGCCAATCTATTAGAGAAGGATCAAAAGTTTCCTGAATTAATGGAGCTTATTTCTCACCATCAAACAAATCTAACTGAAGATATTTTCAATCAAATGGAAAAGAAATCAAACCAATATGATATAATTCAGTTGGAAGAAGGATTAAACAATATCTTTGAAGATGAGATTTACTATGTTGAATTAGAACCGAGTTTCTTAGAAAAACTAAAGAATGATTTATAGATAAGTAACCAAAAAAAGTCTTGTGTTTCCCCACAAGACTTTTACTATTGTGTCTCAAGATGATGAAACAAAATACCAACCATCCGCAAATTTAACGATTTCTTTAAAATCTCCTCCAAAGTCATGGGTATCAGGCTTTTCATCAAGAGGCGAATGAACAATACCTGAAAAGTTATCCAACACTCCTCGATATGTAAAGAAAAAAACAGCTCCATCTTCTTCTACCACAATATCATTTCCACCACTTGTCACATGTGCATATTCATTTGGTAATTGGATCAATGAATCATTATAATCCACATTTGGTTTTAGATCGCCATTATCTATTTTCTCAATTACTTCTTCCCTAGCTTCTTTTTTCATATAAAAGTTCCATTTCAATATCATTTGGTTAAACGGGACAGTGAAAAAGAGAATAATTGTCACGATTTGAATTACTACCGGCTTCCATTTACGTTTAACAAACATAAGAATAACAGAAGTAATAAGCGTAATGATAAAAAAGCCTATACTGCTGTTAATATAAAGGGGAAGAAAAATGGTGTGAATGCTTCAACAATCTGCCACCTGAATATTTGAACTAGCAACACGAGCACACTACTAATGATGGCACAGACTAGAAGGTAGCGAGATAGCATGACTTCACCTCCTGTTATTGATAGTTTTTACAAAGCCTATGCTTTTCGCTTCATAGCCCAACGTTGAGTAAATTTGATGTGCATTTTTTCTTTCTTCACGATTACCACTATTAATTAATATTTTTCTCGCTCCATATTTCTCAGCCCACTCTTCACTCGTTACAAGTAACTGTCTTCCAATTCCTTGTCCTCGAAATTTCTCATCAACAATAAATACACCAACTTGAACAAAAGTCCCGTCGTGTTCATAGAAATGTTGCAGAGATACCCCTAGTAGCCCAACAATAATATTCTGTTCCTCTGCCACGAAAGTTTGATAGTTAGGTAGTGTTTGAATGGTAGCCATTCTTTGCTGAAACTGATCTTCTGTCGTAGGATAGCCTAATTGTTTCATTAAAGGTAGAATTTGTGGAACATCACTGATTTTGAAATGCCTGATAAGCATGATATACCTCCAAAATATTGGTCTTTTTTGTCTTCGAGAGTGTTTCTCGAAGACACTTTTTATCATTTTCGCTTTCTTGTGTCCTCGAGAGTGATTCTCGAAGACACTTTTCCTCATTTTTGCCTTCTTTTGTCCTCGAGGAATACTATAGTACCCCGTTATTGCCTCTCTACCGGTATCCAAATCTCACTTTTAAAGTCTGGCGAATCAAAATCGCTATTTTCATTCCAAAGAATCTCCGGACCTTTCGTTTGCTGATAATTGGATGAGGGGAACCATTCAGCGTAAATTCTCCCCCATGTCTCCTGCAAATGTTGTGGGAACGGACCAATTGATTCGAAAACTGCCCAAGTAAAGGCAGGAACCTCTAAAGCAGCCCATTGTTCTGGGCACTCTTCTGTTGTAGCAACCCCAATATAATGATCCAGCTCTCCTTTTTCCTCCATACGTCCTTCTGAGAAATTGGTGGATGCTTGAATGATCCCATTAGGTTCTGTGTTCGAGAGCTCTTTCAATTGCCCGATTTTCTCCTTGTTCAGTGATTTCCACATGGTGGTGATCTCTGGATTCTCTCCTTCAAAAATAATTGGCACCCGTTTTTGCACACCAACAATTCGGAAGGGAGCCTTTTCTTCGATACGATAGTTCATCTCATTTCCTCCTTCGATTGATAATCGGAAGGTCATTTGTGGAAAAGATTTCAGTGGTGAACCATGCTTTTTTGCTTCTGACGGATTAATGCCGTGCAAACCACGAAAAGCTCTGGCAAAGGAATCAGGAGATTGATAGCCATATTTAATGGCAATATCAATTACTCTAGCATCGCTATTTTGTAGTTCAAATGCTGCGACAGTTAAGCGTCGACGGCGAATATATTCCGATAAAGTAATACCTGCCAGAAAAGAAAACATTCGCTTAAAATGGTATTCAGAGCAATAGGCAATGCTTGCTATTTTGGCGTAATCTATTTGATTGGTTAAATTCTCCTCGATATATTCCAATGCCCTGTTCATTTCTATTAATCCACTCATTAACATGACCTCCTTGACTAAAGCATAGCAGGAAACAAAAAAACTCTTCCGACTTTTGGTGCACAAAAGTGTCGGATCGAAAAACCCCTCGACTTTCCAATCGAGGGGTTTACTTATGATGCATGATATATAATCTGTTCCCATTTATGATTTGCTTGATCGATGGTGTTGTTAACATCTTGGTTGAGACGCTTTAATTGCGAAATCGTCTCATCTACTTTTTGATACATTTCACTGACTTGTTGTTCTGACTGGTTGATTTTGTCTTGCACAAACCAGTCCATGATAAGACCGTCGAAGAAATAATCAGCAAAAGTTAACCCGCCAGAAATCTCAACATTAGCCTGAAATGATTTGCCGATGTCATTTAACTCATGTGAAAATTTCCGTAATAACCGCTGGGCATCGTGTGTAGCTTGTTTGGCATCATCAATATGACTATGTTTTAACGAAGTCGAAATTAAGCCACCGCCAAACATATCAACCGTTCCCCAATTTTTCGCACTATCTAGAGAAGAGAGAGCGGATGATAGCGCACGTTTTACTTTTTCTCCTGCATCAATCGCTTCGGCAATTTCAGATTTCTCATCTTGCATGTTGCCCAATTTTTCTAATACTTTAAGCGCTTGTTGACCACTTTCGTGATTGGTATCTAACAAATGATGATATTTCGCTTCTAATAAGCGTTGATAACGAACATCAGGCTCTCCCAATTCACGAATTTGCTGATCTAATGCCAAGATATCCTCTTGCAAGTCCTGTACAGACGCTTTCGCTTCCTGGTAGCGTAATTGTGCTCTTGCGACTTCTTGTTTCTCTTCATCAAGTTTTTCTAACTTTTGACCAGTGATCGAATAAAAAATATTCGCTACACTAAAGGATTCTAGTTTTTCGACATCCACTTTCTCATCTTGCAATTGTTGATAGAATTCCTGCTTTTGCTTCTCCAATTTTTCTAATTCAACTGCTAATTCTTTTCGCTCGTGCTTTAGTCGATTTAATTTGCGCTTATCTTCTTGAGCTTTTACTATTTTTTGATAATAAGTATCCAATTCAACCACCTCTACTCTATATACGAATCAAATTACGGGTTCGTTTCACGATTTTCTATTTCTTTGGTAATTCGTTCGATACGATCCGCTATTGATGGATGACTGGAACGGAACCATCGAATCCATGGAGATGGAGAAATATCTGCTTTCGATTGTTCAGCAAGTTGTCTATAGCTTGTCAATGCTGGAGATAAATCTTCGGTATGATTAATCGCATATTGGTCTGCTTGATTTTCCATTTCTCGAGATACCCATAGTGACAAAGGCTGCAAAAGCATGAGTATAGCTACTGTCACGAATAACAATTTTGTTAAAGATGACAAAGAATAGACACTTTTCCAAGAGCGAGTCCACTGTTGTAATACAATTAATACAACGAGTGTTAACAAAAGATATAAACCTACTCCCCAGTATACGTGATGATAGATGTAGTGCGCGATCTCATGGGCCACAATAAATAATATTTCATTCTGCTGCATACCAGCAATGGTGGTGTCCCATAATACAATACGAGCATGATTGAAAATACCTGTCACATAAGCATTATAGGTGGACACTTTCTCACTTTTATTGACAACAAGTAGTGTTGCTTCATTAATTCCTGCATCTGCAGTTAACATTTCGATTTCTTCTCGCAACTCTCCTTCTGGCAATAGGGTGAAATCATCGAAAAGTGGATCAATCCAAATCGGTTGCACGAATACAACGAACAAGACTACTGGGATCGCAAGGAACCAAAGAATCATCCCCCATTTTCTCGGCCATCTTTTCATAACGGTTCGTGTAATCAGGACAATCAACGAAAGGGATAACCACAACATTCCTGTATGTAGTAATTGTTCAACTAGCCATGAAAGAAATCCTTGAGTTCCAATTCCTTCTTTTACCCCGATCCTATACCAAAGAAAGCGAAAAGGGAAATGGATCAGATAATCTAATACCGTTAGTAATGTAACATATAACAGCACCTTTTTTATTTCTGATCGAATTTGTTCCAGTTGTTCCATCCAATTTGTTTTCTTGATTAAGATGTATAACATCAATAGCTGTAATGGCATCATCGCAAAGAAAAAGGCATGTGCTAATGCTCCATAACGTGTATCACTAAATGATGTAAGTGGATAAAAATAATAAAAATAGAGAAAAATCAGCATTACATATACTGTATATCCTATCATCCATTTTTTCATTGATATAAGCCCCTAAACATAAAAGTTATTACTATTATATGGATAAAATTTGTACTTTTAATCTTATCATTTTATCTTTTTTTTGAAAAAACTAAACAAACAGGATTCAATTAAAAAATCCTCCCATCAAACTAAGATAAGAGGATTTTTTACGCTAATATATAAGCCCTAAGAAGTCTTCTTTTGTAATTTTCCCTAAGTAGTGGGAAACATCTAAGTCACTTAACACTTCATCAATTGCCTGGCGCTCATAGCGAACACCTTGTAATTGATCTTCTAATTCTTTGACATCGCCGACACCGAAGAAGTCACCATAGATCGTACATTGTTCAATGATACCTTTATGAACATCAAGGCGAACGTCTACTAACCCACCATCAAACTTATGAGAGTGCTGGATATTAAATTTCGGTGATTTGCCATAATTCCATTCCCACTTTTGGTAACGTTCTTTGGATAATCGATGGATGTTGTCCCAATCTTCATCTGTTAATACGTATTGTGGAACATCATCCACGTTTTCAACGTTAAAAACGTGTTTAAGAATATGTGCTTTTAAATCATCCATCGATAATTTCTCATCCATAAATTCAGAAATGTTAGCAACACGGCTACGAATTGATTTAATCCCTTTTGACTTAATTTTTTCAGTTTTTACATTAAGAGAACGTACAACATTTTCGATTTCTGAATCATACATTAATGTCCCATGACTGAACATACGCCCTTTTGTCGTGAATTGGGCATTCCCTGAAATTTTGCGTCCATCGGCAACTAAATCGTTACGTCCCTTTAATTCTGCTGGAACGCCTAATTTATTCAATGCTTCTACTACTGGTTCAGTGAATTTGGCAAAATTGTGGAAACTGTCCCCATCATCTTTTGTAATAAAACTAAAGTTCAAGTTACCTTCATCATGATATACTGCGCCACCCCCAGACAAGCGACGAACAACTTTGATACCATGTTCATCCACATAATTGGTGTTAATTTCTTCTACTGTATTCTGATTTTTACCAATGATGATCGATGGTCCATTTATATAAAATAATAAATATGTATCTTCTTCACCGAAGTTTTTGAGTACATACTCCTCAAGGGCTAGATTAATATATGGATCAGTAATTCCTTTATTATCGATAAATTTCATCTGTTCTTTCACTCCTATTGTTAGCTAATTCTTACTACAAGTATAAAAGAATTAAAGAGAGAAAACAATTTTCAAGAAATTGTACTAATACAAATAGTTGATTTTTTACACTTGTTATAATACAATAATAACACGACACGCTTTTGGGAGGGCCGTTATGAAGAGCATCGTTGAATTCTTTCGCAACATTCCCAGAAAAAAGTGTAGTAAGTGCGGAAATGATATTGTAGAACAAGCAGATTGTTATCATAACATCTGCGACAACTGCAGTCATCCCGCCATCTAACCTGTTACGTCTTTTACAACCATATCTTTCGTTTCTTTCATCCTTCTTATCCTGCTGAACAAGGATGATGAACATTCCCATCCATTAATCAAGATATATGTAAAAGACAGACACCTGCAGCTATTAAGGTAGCTGCTTTTTTTTGTAGTCTAAAAACTTGTTTGATTGTCTAGAGAAAATACTGCCAAAAATACCATGTAGTCATACAAAAAATCGTTCGACGATACTGTTAAAGCAATAATCAATTTCTTAGTCTATAACATATTTGATTACAAAACCTCCTTTGGAATTTAATAACCAAAGAAGGTAGTTTTGCTAGAAATATCGCACAAGACAAATGATTCTAATTATTACAAATGAGTGATTGGTTCCAGAGAAAATTTCTTCACATTAATAGTTGATGCTTGAGACAATGAATGGCTGTAAACTATTTTATTCGTTACATCTACTAAGGATAACTTGCCACCATGAGCTGCCCCTGTATCAATGCCTATTTTATCACTAGAAATCCAAATTTCACTTGCACTTCCTAACCTGAACGTAGGGGTATGACCAAAAATTACTTTCTTATTGATATGAAGAGACTGACTCGTAAACGCAGTTCTAATGGAGAGTAAATCTTCAGATTTTTGTTTATTCAAAGGGATATTGGGGCGAATCCCTGCATGAACATATATATACTCTTCATCCTCATAATATAATCGAAGTTGATGGAAGAAATATATATCCTTTTTAGAAAAAACACCCTTGCTCTTATTCATATATTCATCTATTTCCCGTTGCTCATGATTACCTCTTAGGGCAATTGCTCCATTTTCGGATAGTTGGCGTACAATTTTTATAGTTTTTGTAGAGTCAGGGCCTTTATGTATGTAATCACCTAAAAGAACTAATTGGTCACTCGAAGGATTATACTTGGCTTTAACCAGTAAACAAAGCAACTGTTGTCCGTGACCATGAATATCAGATATCACCAATTTTCTAGCCAATGATTTCTTCCTTAAATAAAAATGTACGGTTAACCGGAAAGCAAATGGATACTTCATCCCCTACTTGTAAAGGTTGATCCACAATAAATGAAAAATCCTCATTATCCCCAGTATTTAAAATTACTTGCCATGATAAGCCTTGAAAAACAACATGTTTGATCCTTTCCCGAATAATATTTTCTTCTTTCTGATCGACCGATACTTCGTTTGGATTTACTAGTTTCACATCATTCGGATGAACAATAACCTTCCAGTGACCTGTGTTTTCTTTTTGATTATCATTACAATTTCCCTGAATAAGTTGCCCTTTCCATTGTATTGATCCCCTATTATCCCCTTCAAATTCCAACTGTTGTTTCTCCATCATTAATCTATTAGTATAGCCGAGTAATTGTGCAACCCATTCCGTCTTTGGCATATGGAATACATTTTCTTTAAGACCATATTGTTCTAATTTGCCAGCACGTATAACTAACAGTTTATCAGCCAATGCGAAAGCCTCCATGGGATCATGGGTAACATGTACAACTGTTGTATGTAATTCTTTTAAAAGAATTGCTAGTTCATTTCTCATTTGCAGTCGTAATTTAATGTCTAGATTGGATAGTGGCTCATCCATTAATAGTATTTTTGGTTCTGTTGCTAATGCTCTGGCTATACCAACTCTTTGTTGCTGTCCACCAGAAAGATGAGAAACCATTCTTCGTGCAAGTCCTTTCAATTGCAATTTATCTAATAAATCCTCTACTTTCTCCTTTCTTTTCTTCGTATAGTTTTTTCTTCTTTTTAAACCATATGCAATATTTTCATACACGTTCATATGTGGCCAAAGTGCATAGTCTTGAAAAACCATATTAACCGGCCTCTTATCTGGTGATTGCATCATATGACGATCGGAGACTTTTTGATTATCAATAATAATTTGTCCATCTGTCGGTTTAAGTAAACCTGCGATTGCTTGGAGCAATGTGGATTTACCACAACCAGATGGACCTAATATACTAACGACTTCTCCCTCATTTAAGGTAAAAGATACATCATCTAAAGCAAGTACGTTACCATATGCTTTACTTACATGTTCTACTGATAAAATACTACTCATCTATAAATGACCCCTTTCTTCTTTCTTTAAAATGAAATACTAAACTACTTGTCTTATCGATCATAAGCATGATTGCAACTACAATTAAACCACTGATTACCGTTGCAGATGTAGAAAAACCATAGTTTGATTGTTCGAAAGCTGCACTAATTGTTACTGGCAGTAAATGATAGTTCGGTGGATGAAGCATTGTAGCAACAGCCAAATCAAACACACCTGTTCCAAAACTTGCAATAAATGAGATAACTAACGCACTACGTACGAAAGGTAATACAATAGTATACATTTGTTCTTTAAGGCTTGCCCCTTGTAAAGCTGCTGCTTGTAGCACTGACTCTGGTATACTAGAAAATGCTCCGATTTGAAGCCTGACAGCAAAGGGAATAGCTCCAGCAACCGCTGCAAGTACAACAATAGCTGGAGTACCATATAAGTTCATGTTAATCTTCTCCAACCAACTTTGATTCCAGATAAATATATATCCGACACTGAGTACGATTCCTGGAACAGCTAATGATATAAGCGAAGTCATGTTAATAAGCCCTTTTAAATGAAACTTGGTAAAATAGATAACAAAAGATACAATGAAACCAATCACAACACTGCATAAAGCAGCAACACCAGAGATTTTTAATGAATTTTGTAAACTGGCTAAAAAGGGTTCATTTGATAATATTTCTATGTAGTATTGCAAAGTTAAATTATCCAATCCTAAACCACCATTCATTGTTGACATAAAAGATACCAAAACACTTGAGCCAATTGGAATCCCAAGAACAACAATCACAAAAACAATGTTTATTAACGAAATAAAAGGGTGCCACTTTACTCTTTTTGGTTGAAGCTTAATTGCACGATTGTTTAAAAAATCATAACGTGATTTTCTCATAGCCAAAAACAATACTAATAATGCTAGAATAATAATGACAACAAGATAAAAAGAAAGTACTCCTGCTAAATCAAACCGAGTAGGAGACATGTTAATAGCTGAATATATCGTATATGGTAAAGTTGGGAAACGATATACTGTCGATAATGCAGTAGGCAAACCAAAGTCACCAATAGTCTCCATAAACACAAGAGACCAGCCCGCTACAAAGGCCGGCAATAGTAGTGGAAGCCGAACCGTACGTAATGCATCAAAAGCATTAGCTCCGTTTAAACGTGCTGCCTCAATATAATGTAAAACATTCCATTCTAAAGCCGATTGCACGGCTAAATAAGCTAAGGAAAATTTACTTAATGACATGACTAGAATTAAACCAGCAGGCTGAAAAATCAGATCTGATACCCAAGAGATTCCTAACCATTGATTAATCAACCCATTACTGTTCGCAAATAGTACCCAGCCTTGAGCAATTATAAAAGAAGGCATAATGAGCAGTACCCATACAGTAATATCTAACAATCTAGCTAAAGGAAACTTCCAGCTCGCCCTCACTATAGCTAGGGTTCCGCCGATAAAAGTTCCAAGAAAAGCCGTGCCTGTTGCTAATATTAATGAGTTCATAAGAGATGCTTTCCAGAGTGGGCGTTCAAACAGCTCTAATAGTAACCCGAGTCCCGCATAAACTCTTTCTCCGAAGAAAAAACCTGGATATATGATTTGTATGATAACCGCTAATAGCGGTAGTAAAATTAAAAGAAACAGAAGCAGGGTGATACCTGCTCCTAAAGGATTAATTGACCTTAGCATTTTGTACATAACGTACTTATCACTCCGTTTATCAACTTATTGAACTATTGAATAGCTTGATCGGCAAACCATTCTTTGATCTCTGCTTCGTGCTCACTTGCCCATTCGATCTCCGGAAGTTCTATATAAGGATCTGGATCACGAATTGGATCTGGAGTTGCTCCCTCGGCAAAAGGCGTAAATAAACTATCTCTATCATCAATCGCCGCGAGTGCTGTTTGTGTTTCAGGGTCCAACATAAATTCTACAAATGCTTCAGCTGCTTCCAATTGATCTGTATCTTTACTAATGCCAATTGCTCTGACAGAACCAGCAGCTCCATCTTCTGGCCAAATAAAATCTACAGGCTCTCCACTATTTTTAAGCTCGTAAGCATTATGTTCTTGTAATGCTGCAACCTCTGCATCTCCATTAATTAGAGCTTGTCCAAGTGGACCATTTTTGGGGAACACTTTTAGACGTCCTTCTTCAAATAGCTTTTGAAATTTACCTTTAGTTTTCTCTAAGCCATTTTCATGGAAGATATATGAGACAACGGGATAAGCAGGTGCTGCAACTGCCGGATCTGCCATTGCAACATTACCTTTATAGTTTAAAAATTCTGTCCAATTTTTCGGAACCTCTTCTTCATCTATTAGTTCCGTATTATAGGCGATAAGTGCAGCTGCATGGATGCTCATAGGAAAGTAAGCATTATTCTCAGGTAATAGTGCCAGCCCTTCATCTGTCATGTATTGCAGATTTTCTGGTTCAAACCCTTCATAGAAGAAGTCTCTTTCCGCAAATCCGTGAAAAGAACTCATTGCACCTGTCCAGACTACATCCCATTGTGGATTACCTTGTTCTGCTTCCATACGAGACAAGATTTCGCCACCACCACCATGGACTACTTCCATCTTGTAGCCGGTAGCTTCTTCAAACATGTCCGCAATATAATCTGTTAAATCATTGGCATATAAAACAAGTGGACCATTGCCTTCCTCTGCTTTCTCACTCGTCTCACCTTTTGCTGATTTTGACTCTGAATTGCCACATGCCGCTAGTAATAAAACACTACTTATTGCCACAAGTATGATACATAGTTTCATCATTTTCACATGCATATTGTTCCCTCCTATAGTTTCACTTTTTATCTCTAGATTATCGTAACAAACGGTTATCAACCTACTTTTAATTGAATGTAAAGAAACCATTAAATATTATTGAATTTATTGAATGAATATTAGATAAAATATAATATTTAATTAGTAATCTTTTATATAAAGGAGATAGGAAATCAATGAATATACAACAATTAACTATATTTGTCTCTGTCGTGGAACTAAAAACATTGCGTAGGGTTGCAGAACAATTAAATATTCAACAGCCAACCGTTCATTTCCATCTTAAAAAATTAGAACAGCAATATCCGTTTCCTTTATTTAAATCTAATTATAGTAAAACGCTAGCTTTGACGAATGAAGGTACTGCTCTCTATCAACAAGCGAAGCAAATCTTAATGCTAGTTGATAAAACAAATCGCCTGATGGAAGAATATTCGGAGAAACGAACTGGAAGCCTTTTGTTAGGGTCTACTTATACACCCGCCACATACATGATTCTTCCAGCTTTAAGGGATTTTAAAAGAAGATATCCTAATGCACATCTCTCTGTCGAAGTGAAACCTGCAACCATTTTACTAAAAAAAATAAGAAACTTTGAAATCGATATGGCAATCGTGTCCTATAGTGAATTAATGGATAAAGATATTGTCGCAGAAAAACTTGTCAAAGATGATCTTCAGTTAATTCTTAATCCAAACGACCCATTAACAAAAAAACAGAATTTGACTGTCAAGGATTTTAACAATCAACCTTTCATTCTTCACGAAAAAGGTTCTCTATCCAGACAATTAATAGATGAATGGGTAAGTGAAAATAATATTCACCTAAGGGAATTAATGGAATTGTCATCGACGGAAACCATGAAAGAAGCAGTCAAAAATGAACTAGGAATGGCGATTGTATCAGAAAGTTGTTTTATAGAGGAAAAAAGGAAAGGAGAACTGGTTAGCCGAGTACTTCCTGCATTTGGGCTAAATCGACATATATACATTACTTATCATAAAAAACAAATAGTCACTCCAATTATGAAGGATTTCTTACACATACTGAAAAAACAACCTTTTAGATGAGTAAACATAATATTGACGTATGTCATACCGGATTTGTTGTTGGACAAACGAATCAGATCATCGCTTGTCTTAGTCTGGACAATGGTTTTACTTGATATTCCATTCTTCATATTAGATACTACCTGCGTCACATCAGACGGATTAGTGAAATGATAAGTTAATTTGTCAATCGTTGTAATATTACTTTGGATTTCCAGCGTACCACATGAATAGACCGATCCTCTTAACATAAAGTATATAATGCAGGTACAAGAGATAGATAAGAAAAATACTTTTCATCTTAGATGCAGTTTGAGATATATGTACAAAAAGCAGAGTACTAGTCAAAGTCACTCTGCTAAATAATCTATTATTTTCTCAACGGCTGCTTCTCCTTGGTCGATACAGTCCGGGATTCCGATGCCTCGGTATGGGCTACCTGCTACGAATACACCGGGAAGCTCTGAGGCTAAACCATTCTCCAAATTTTCTACTACTTGCTTATGACCAATGCTATATTGAGGCATCGCATCTTTCCAGCGAGATACAACAGAAAACAAAGGATCACCGTCAATCTTCATGATTTTGTTTAAATCATGTAAAACAATTTCTTCTAATGCTTCATCAGAAAGATCCACTACTTCTTCATCACCTGGACGTCCAACATAGCATCTTAGTAACGCTTTTCCTGCTGGTGCAGCAGTATCCGGCCATTTTTTGTGTGTCCATGTACAAGCAGTAATACGATAATTGCTATTACGTGACACTACAAATCCAGTACCATCAATATCTTCCTTAATGGCAGATTGATCAAACGCTAAGGCCACATTGGCAACTGAAGTAGCTTTCATATTATGCAGATCTGCTACAGAAGCATAGGGCTTGAGCATCTGTTTCATCACAGGATAAGGCGTAGCAATTAAAATAACATCAGATGATAACATAGCACCACCTTTTAACTCTAACTCATAGCCATCTTCAGATCTGTTAATCTTATTAACTGCTCTCCCTTTTTGCACAATGCCTTCCGACAATGACGCTTCAATTGCTTCTACTAATGTTTCCAGTCCACCTTCCAAACTGTAAAACATACTTTTCTTCTTACCACTTGGTTGTTTCGCTACCGGTGTTGTTTTTTGCAGTCCGCGAATGAGACTGCGATACTCTTGTTCTAAGTGATAAAAGTTCGGAAATGTCGCCATCAGACTTAAATCATCTAAATCACCAGCGTAAATACCTGATAATAAGGGTTCAATTAAATTCTCAACCACTTCATCTCCTAATCGTCGTCTGAAGAACTTTCCTAGTGACTGATCATCTTGTGCTTCACCTTTAGGCAAGATAAAATCCATACCTGCTCGTAATTTGCCTGTTACGCTGAATAAACTTGACGTTAAAAATGGGCGGACTTGAGTTGGTATGCCCATAAAAGAGCCTTGAGGCATACTATGGAGCTGATCTCCAACTAAAATATAGGATTTTCCTGTTCCATTCTTAACTAACTTGTCACCAACGCCAACATTTCGAGCTAAGCGTTCAGCTGATTGTTTACGAATTAAAAAGGAATCAGGGCCACGTTCGATCGTAAAGCCATCCCGTCTTTCTGTATTAATTTTTCCGCCTAAACGATTACTCGCTTCTAAAAGCTGAAGCTGATAATCCAAATTCTGTTCTTTAATCTTCTGGTCTAAGTAGTAAGCGGCAGTAAGCCCCGCTATACCGCCGCCTATCACCGTTATTTTCTTCATGATTCGTCATCACGTTGGAATTTGTCCACTACAATTCCTGCTAGAGTATCGATAAACGTTGGGTTTACATTGGGCATTGGTGGCCGGTAATAAGCTGCGCCAATTTCCTCACAAACGACTTTACATTCATAATCATTGTCATACAATACTTCTAAGTGATCAGCAACAAAGCCAACCGGAGCATAAATGAACGATTGATAGCCCTTCTGTTCGAAAAGGTCGCGCGTTAAATCCTGTACATCTGGACCTAACCAAGGGTCTGGTGTGTTTCCTTCACTTTGCCAACCGATTTCGACGTTTGGTATGCCTGTTTTTTCTTGAATCAATGTAGCAGTACGTTCTAATTGTTTCGGGTATGGATCACCATTTTGTAAAATCTTCTCCGGTAAACTGTGTGCAGAAACAATCAATACTGCTTTCTCTTTATCTTCAATTTTCTCATATTCTTTTGTAATAGCATCTGCCCAATAGTTAATAAAGCCTTCTGCATCATACCAGCTTTCTACTGATTTAATCGCAATATCATGTTTATCTGCTTCTTCCTTCGCCCTGCCATTATATGATTTAACACTAAATGTAGAGTAGTGTGGAGCAAGTACAATGGATAGTGCTTCGTCAATTCCATCTTCAGCCATTTGCTGTACCGCATCTTCAATAAAAGGTTCGATATGCTTTAATCCTAAATAATACACAAATTCTACATCGTCTTGGATTTCATTCGCACGTGCTTGCAAGCTCTGGGCTTGTTCTTCTGTAATTTTTGCCAACGGAGAAATACCACCAATTGCTTGATAACGCTCTGTTAAGTCATCTAACATTTCCTTGGTTGGTTTGCGTCCGTGACGAATGTGTGTGTAGTATCGTTCAATATCTGCTTCTTTGTATGGCGTACCATATGCCATTACGAGTAATCCTACTTTTTTCTTTGCCATGATGAGACATCCTTTCTTATCTTTTCGAGTATTCATGTATAAGAGTCGTTAATTTCTTTAATCGCTCTGGGCTGATTTCAGGTGTAACACCGTGTCCTAGGTTAAAAATATGGCTAGGGTGTGCTTTTCCTTCATCAATGATTTGTTTTGCTTTTTCCTCCACTACTTCCCAATCCGCTACCAAAAACGCTGGATCAAGATTTCCTTGGAGTGCTTTGGTAATATCTAATTCACGCGCTTCCTTGATTGACATCCGCCAATCAAGACCAATGACATCAACAGGTAGGTCATTCCATTCTTGTATTAAGTGGCTGGCACCTACACCAAAAATAATCAATGGTACATTCGTTTCACGTAACTCACTAAAAATACGGTTCATGACAGGTTTAATATACGTACGATAATCTGTTACATTTAATGCACCGACCCATGAATCAAATATTTGAATAGCTTGTGCACCTGCATTAACCTGCGCTTTTACGTAAGCAATCGTCATATCTGCTAATTTTTCCATCAAGGTAAACCATGCTTTTGAATCACTGTACATGAGTGCTTTTGTTTTATGATAATTTTTCGATGGACCGCCTTCAATCATATAGCTTGCTAACGTGAAAGGAGCACCACTAAAACCAATTAATGGGACATTTAACTGCTCTTTCGTTAATAAGCGGATTGTATCTAATACATAAGGAACATCACTCTCTGGATCGATCGTTCCCAACTTTTCAATATCACGTAATGATACAATCGGATTATCAATAACAGGACCTATCCCTGATTTAATATCGACATCTACACCAATTGCAGGTAAAGGCGACATAATATCTTTGTACAAAACCGCAGCGTCCACATTATACATTTCAACTGGTAACCTTGTCACATAGGCACAAAGTTCTGGTTGGTGAGTAATTTCAAATAAAGAATATTTCTTTTTTAATTCTCGGTATTCTTTTTGAGATCTGCCGGCTTGCCGCATATACCAGACAGGTGTATAGTCTGTTTCTTCCCCTCTAAATGCTTTTAATATCGTATCATTAAATTTCGTCATTTATTTCACCCTTTTTTCCCATTCTATTCTACTATAGAAGGTTTGCTCGATCCTGTATAGTATTTTTTAAAAACGTTCACTAAATTGTAATTATTATAACTAAAAAGTAATTGTAATTAGTTTTAGGTTAAAAGTCAAACTCTAAAGACGTGATATTGGATGGTTCGCCTGTTTGTTTGGTTAATGGATTATAAGGTACAACGTAGTATTCACCCGTCCTAAAAACATTGATGCGGTCAATTGTATAGCTACCTTTACCTTCCGCTTCGCCAATGAAGTGATCTTCATCCTCACCACGTTCATAGATTCGATAGATGATACGGCTGTCTTCCACTGCTGTCCAGCTTAATTCACCGCGCAATATCGAGAAACCACCAAACTGAATCGATGCTGTTAAATCATCAATCACGGGTAGCTGTATTGGTTCTGGTAAATCTTCGACATCATCGGGTTGTTCAAATTTTTCTGCTAATGGCATTCTTTTATCAATTTCAGTTAAAATTGATTTTGTTAATCTTGTCGTCGCTTCAGAACCTGTTGTTAAATAATTTTCTGCTGTTGCTTGATCGTAGCCAATCCATGTTGCTGTTACATATTCAGGAGTAATACCAGCAAACCATGCATCCTTTACTGCTCCATCTTTTTCTGGATGTTGGGTTGACCCTGTTTTTCCAGCTAAAGCTTTGCTGTATTCACCAGCTGTGCCAGTACCTTCTTTCGCTACTCCCTCTAGCATTCTCAGCATATTCCAAGCAGTTTGCGAATTAAACACATTTTCTTTTTCCCGCTCTGCAGGTTGTAGTTTTTCTTGATCTTTGTTATAAACAGCTCGAACACTTCTTGCTTCCAGCCATTCCCCGCCACTAATAAAGGTACGGTAGCCCTCTGCCACTTTAATCGGTGTGGTTCCTGTTTCTAAACCACCCAAAGCAATGGCCAATCCTTGATCATTAATATCGATATTCATTTTTTCCAACATGGACTTACTATAATCGACACCAATTTGATCCAATAACCAAACCGCAGGGGCATTCTTTGATTCTACTACCGCTTGAAACATACTAACTTCTCCATCAAATTGCCCGTCCACATTGTTAACACGATATCGATCATCATATTCGATGTCCTGGTCTGGAATCATATCATATGGTCGATAATTACCTAATTGCATTGCTGGACCATAAACGGCCAAAGGTTTCATGACAGAACCTGGTTGTTTTTTCGTTAAAAGATGATTAGTATCATTTAATTGAAAATCGCGTCCAGCAATTAATGCTTTCAATTGACCTGTTTTTTGTTCCATTAAAACAAAGCTACCATTAACGGCATCATTTGATCCGTGATAATAATCACTATCTTGCATTTGATCATATGCAATTTGCTGTATGTCAGGATCCATATGCACTTCCACAGTGTAACCACCACGTTTTAATGCTTCACGACTCAATCCATATGTAGCTTCTACTTCTTCTAACACGTAAGCAAAATAATCGTCTAACCATGGATCTCTTTGCCCTTCTTGATCCTTGACTTTAATTTCCGTTGCTTGTAACGCTAGCAATTGTTCGGTCGAGATATTACCTTCGTTTGCCATTTGTTGTAATACCAGATCTCTTCGTTGTTTTGCTTCTTCTAAATCATGATGTGGGGAATACGCATTGGGCGCTTTCACCATTGCTGCGAGTAATGCCCCTTCTTCGATTGATAAATCCGCTACATCTTTTCCAAAATAGTAATCAGCTGCTGTACCTACTCCATGTACACCATGCGCCAAATATATTTGATTTAAATAAAGTTCTAAAATTTGCGATTTGGTATAATTGCGTTCCAGATAAACCGATGCCATCACTTCTTTTGTTTTTCTCATCCATGTTTTATCATTGACTAAAAACAGGTTTTTAGCCAATTGCTGTGTAATAGTACTGCCGCCTTCCACTTTGCTCATCGCAACGATATCACGGTAAACGGCACGTGTAACAGCGGGCAAAGAAACACCAGCATGATCATAAAAACGCTGATCTTCCATCGCGATAAACGCTTCTTCTACATGGTCCGGAATTTGTTTCAATGTGACATAATCTCTGTTTTCCGAGTATAATTTACCTAGCACGGTACCATCTTCCGCAACCACTTTGGAAGCAGTCGGCAAAATGACCGCTTTCTCGTCGAACACAAAGCGCCCTCCGAAAATAATAAAAAGGTAACCTAATACTGCTAATAAAAACATAGAGCTGACGATAATCGAGAGCCACTTATATCGTTTGATCCAGGACCATACAGACTGGAAAAGCTGTTTTATTTTTTCTTTATCCAAACTGTTACACCACCTTTCTCTTAAATTTCGACAATAGCTTCATTTTATCACAAAACTTGTTTGTGCGACGAATGTTATAATGGCAAAAAAAGTACAAAACTAAAATGAATATATTCATTTAAAGGAGGAAGTATTATGAATGGTTACATGACAAACGGCACCTATCCATATTTAGAGAAATTAAAGGGCAAGCATCATATTTTTCCTTTTATAATCATGCATAACGATGTCAAAGCCGTCGCCTACTATGAAGATACAAATCCATCTATTTTTGAAACAAGCAGAGATTACCTTGTGTTAGCACAGGTCGGCGAATTATCAGAAATTGGTTTTATCAGTCTGTCACACATCCCAGTTACAGAGGAAGGAAGTCCGATCTTCGAAATGGATTATAAGCAGAAAGTGAATGAAATAAGTGAGGTAGTTGCTGCTAGATTATTGCGACCGTTTAGGGGAAATTCCTACATCTTACTAGTGGAATGGGATGATCCAAAAGATTATCATGCATGGAAAAAGACAAACCCGCTTCCAAATAAAAAAGAGGATGCCTATATAGCCGCATCAGTCTATACAGAAACCTTCCAAGTTGGGGAAGACGAAGAAGAATAGTCAATTTTCTTTTATTGGACACTTTTTTGGATTTATTGGACACTTTCGTTCGTTTATTGGACACTTTTCTAGCTTTATTGGACACTTTAGCATATTTATTGGACACTTTTCCAACTTTATTAGACACTTTTAAAAAAGAAGAAGCTGATAACTTTTATGAGTCATCAGCTTCTGCTAGTACTTCTTGCTCGAAGAAATCTTCGAAATTAGATTGTGGTTGTTCACCGACTATTCTTGCAGACTCTTCTCCACCTTCATAATGTACCATCGTAGGCGTGCTTTCAATATTAAATTCAGACCATGCACTTTCAAATTCTTTTAAATTCAATTTCACTAAATCCACGCCATATTCCTCTGCGATTGGTACCAATTCAGGTGTGGTTCGTTGGCAATGGATACAAGTAGGACTGTAGAAGTAAACTGTAACATCTTCACCATTACTTAACTTATCCGCTAATTCATCAGGTAATATTTGATTTTGATACATCGGATCGTCCAACTGATCAATTGTGGCTTGATCCAAGTCTGTTTTATTATAAGGGTTTTCTACCCCATCAAGTTGTTTCGAATTTTGATATTGTACGACAAATATTAATGCTCCAAAAATAACGACGAGCACTAATACAAAAATGACCATTTTCTTCACTTTAAACGCTCCTTTGTTGAACAATTAAATAAATGTGAATAGCAAAGATGACAAGAAAGGCGATCAATGCTTGAAAAGGAATGGATGCAAAACCAAAGTAATTCACATATGTTGTAGTACATGGAATGATACCACATCCATCACCAGCCTCTTGTAATCCAGGAACTTTCTGTATCAAATAATGATAGCTGGAAACTAAGATTCCGATTCCACTTAAAATGACCCCTGGAAAAGCGTAACGAATATCTTTTTTATAAACTGCGTATCCATAAATGACTACAAGTGGATACATTAGAATTCGTTGATACCAGCACAATTCACAAGGTATGAATTTCATAATTTCGGAATAAAACAAACTTCCCATCGTTGCCATTAGACTCGCGGCCCAACTAATAAATAACAGTATTTCCTTTCGCTTGTCCATTTCGTTCACATTCTCCTTTCACATTAATTATACATACAAGGCAAGGAAAAACAAATGAATGATTTGTGTAAAATTTCGCCAACGTAAAAAGAAGCAACTTAAAAAAGCTGCTTCACCCTACATATTGATAATATACTTTTTTAGCTTCTTGTACATTTTTTGTGCCGTGAATGAGCGTACGTCCATCTCGGAATATGACCACACGATATTTATCGATCTCAAATGATAACAAATATGGATTGCTAAACAATTTAATGTGTTGATTGCGTTCCAAATGTTTTTTCATTTCATCAAAGTGAATGATTTTTTCTGCACTCGTTCTAATTTGGACCGTATTCCGACCACACAGTACGGCTGTTTTCAACTGCGCTTGATAAGTTAAATGTGGATACTGTTTTTTTGAGCAAGATGGACATGTTTCATCCTTTAAACTAGCTACTTTCAATTCCATTTGTTGATTTTTCCACAGATCAAAGGCAATTAATTTTCCAGAAAGTGCATCGAGATTTTCAGTCAGTATTTTCAGTACCTCTGTTACCTGATGAGAGACAACCATCTGTACTGCTGGACTAATAATGCCAACTGTATCACATGTTGCACCATCACTTGGTATATGATCCATCAAGCATTGTAAACAAGGGGTTTCCTCTGGTAAGACGGTGAATGTTACCCCATAACTTGCCACACACGCTCCATAGATCCATGGTTTATGATGCTTTTGACAAATATCGTTAATGATTAATCTCGTATCAAAATTGTCTGTGGCATCGATTACTAGGTTCGCTTGTGGAACAATTGCTTCCAGTTCATCAACTCCAGCATCGATCACCTCTGCATGAATGTTGTTCAAATGATTAATCTCTTCCAATCGTTTCTTTGCAGCAATTACTTTAGGTGTTTGCATGCGGACATCTTCTTCAGAAAAAAGCTGCTGCCGCTGCAAATTGGTTTCTTCCACATAATCACGATCGATCAAGGTTAACGTGCCAACCCCTGCTCGTGCTAACATTTCCGCACTGCTTGAACCAAGTGCACCAACACCAACAATGACAACATGGCTTTCCTGTAATCTTTTTTGCCCTGTTTCACCAATAGGATCGAAGAGCATTTGACGATGATAGCGATTATTCACCAACACTTATCCCTTCCTTAGGACTGCTTGCCACCGCGTATTCCTTCTTCGCAATCCGACCTGCTTCAAACCCTAGTCTGCCAGCTTCCACTGCTAACTTCATCGCTTCAGCCATCTTGACAGGATCATTGGCACCAGAAACAGCTGTATTGAGAAGAACACCATCTGCGCCTAATTCCATTGCATAGGCAGCATCTTTTGGCGAACCAATCCCTGCATCCACAATTACAGGTACACTAGCTTGCTCGATAATAAATTGCAAGTTTAATGGATTAATAATCCCTTGCCCAGATCCAATTGGTGATGCACCTGGCATAATGGCATGTGCGCCTAGCTCCTCTAACTTTCTGGCAAGTACAACATCATCAGACGTGTATGGCAGTACAGTGAAACCTTCCGCAAGTAAAGTCTCGGTCGCTTTTAACGTTTCTACCGGATCTGGCAGTAATGTTTTGTCACAACCGATTACTTCTACTTTCACCATATCACATAACCCCGATGCATCTGCTAATTTAGCGATTCTGACCGCTTCTTCTGCATTTTTAGCACCAGCAGTATTTGGCAGAAAACGATATTTCTTTAAATCTATTTTTTCGAGAAAATTGGGTTGGTCCGGATCAAAAATATTCATCCGACGCACCGAAAAAGTCAGTACCTCTGTTTCTGATACATCTACTGCCTGTTTCTGGATATCATAGTTTGGATATTTTCCTGTTCCTAAAAATAATCGTGATTGAAAGGTATCATTACCTACTTGTAGCATTATTTTTCATCCTCCTCCAACAAAATGGACAATTTCCAATCGGTCACCTTCTGAAATTGCCGTTTCTTTATGTTTTTCCTTTTTTAAAATGGTTTGATTATGCTCGACAATTAATGATTTCTTCTCCAAACGTAATTCTTGGATTAACTCTTCAATATTGGTGATCCCTTCACTAACTTCTAATGGATCACCATTTACGATAATCTCCAAAATCAACCCTCCTTTTGTGAGCCTTCACTTTAAACAGATAGAAGGCTTTCTCTTCTCAAGGAAAATGTATCTAAATAGATTGGATCGACTGATTTTCCTTCGATCATATCTGCCATAAATAAAGCAGTTTTAGGCGCCAGTAATATACCATTACGATAATGTCCTGTTGCAACATATAATCCTGATACATCTGGTACTTCGCCTAAATAAGGAAAACCGTCTTTCGTTAAGGGACGTATACCCGCCCAAACCTTCTCTATCGTTGCCTGGTTTAATGCAGGGAGTATCTGTTTGGCACGTGATAACAAATGCAGGACACTTGCTACTTTCACCTCTTTATCCGTTTGATTTGGCTTCGATGTGGCGCCAATAATGATCCGGTTACCTCTTTTCGGAACAAGGTAACAGCCTTCTGTAAAGATCGTTGATTGAATCAGAGGCTTTTTTGTCACAACAGACAGACATTCTCCTTTTACAGGTGTGAGTTCTTGCATGTACCGAGAAAAATGTGAGCTCTTAAATCCACAAGTGATAATGATCCTGTCAGCAGTATACGTTTTTTTATCTGTCTTCACACCTGTCACTTTACCGTTTTCGATGATGAGATCGTCTACCTTCGTCTGTTCCATTATGACCGCACCTTTATGTTCAGCAGCCTTCGCAAAGCCATTCGTTACGTGAGGAGCTGATACTTGCCCTTCTCTTGGACAATAAAGAGCTGCATAAAAATCGGTTGTCATTTCTTTTTCCGGGATACTCCCTGGTGAGATCACCTTTGCCTCTGCTCCTTGTTCTGTTTGAAAGCTAGCAATTCGTTTTAACGTATCCAGCTCATCTTGATGATAGACAAGCTTTAAGGCACCTTTTTCGATTAATTGAATGTCCATACCACTTCCTTGCATCAGTTCTTCCGCTAAATCAGGGTATAATTCCCTGCTTTCTTTAGCAAATTGAAATAACGGTGAATCCTGCTCAAACTCCATTTGCACACCGAGCATGCCAGCTGCTGCACTGGATGCCTCTGCAGCAATTTTATTTTCTTCTAACAGCAACACCTTGTAACCTCTTTTACTTAACTGATAGGCAATCGAAGCTCCCATTACTCCACCGCCAACAATGATCTGATCATATAATTTATTCACACTGTTCCTCCTTCCTCGCGTCGAACACTTGACGATAACACTTTATTGCTTCGGTAGGATCTTCGGCATCCCATACCCCTGACATAATCGCAACACCACTAGCCCCCACCTCTTGTACTTGGTTCATATTTTGTTCCGTAATCCCGCCAATTGCGATGACAGGAATAGAAACGTTTTTGATGACATCAGCTAACGCGGTAATGCCTCTTGGTTCGAGTCCAGGTTTAGAGTTACTTGAAAAAATATGCCCATAGATTAGAAAATCTGCACCATTATGTTCTTCCGTAATGGCTTCTTCCAAGGAATGGACGGACTTACCGATACGGAGTGCCGGGAAGGAGTGCTTCACATCAGCAACCGGAATACTATGATAGGCAAGCTGTACGCCACAGCATTTTTTTATCGACGCTACATCTACACGGTCATTGATAATGATCCGTTCAGCAGGAACACCAGCTTCTATCAAAAAATCAATCATTTCCAAGATTTCTTTCGCCGTTTTGGTCTTTTCTCGTAGATGAATATAATTTATGTGAGCAATCTGTTCCGATACAAGCTGCAAATGTTGTTCTGTTAATCTCCCATTTGAAATAAGGTGTATTCCATGCATTGTTTCTACTCCTTTATTTAGAGGAAGTGAAAATAGAAAAACCACCCATCCAGCATGGACGAGTGGTATGTATCAAAAGCTACAATTTGGTTGCTTTTCTACCACTTCCCTCCGCTGGTGTTAACCAGATCAGGTTCAAAGGGTCCGAAGATTCGTCTCAGCCAAATGGCTCCCCTAGTGTTCTTACGTATTATTTTTTCTTATATGAAAAGGATAACATAGTATGGCATAATCGCCAATAAAAAATTTTCCATTTTTATGTTTAATCATTTTCACTTAAGGGTAGATATATAATAGAGATGATCAATAGAAAGGATGTTGAAAGCAATGGCACAAAAAGATGAAAAATTACAAGCATTAATTGATGGATTAAATGAAGATTTAGCAAATGAATATGCGGCAACAATCATGTATACGTATCATGCATCTGTTGTTTCAGGATTATATCGTTCTTTCTTAAAACCTTTTTTTGAAGATGAAATAAATGATGAGATCGGACATGCTTTATACTTATCTGACAAAATTAAAACATTAGGTGGTACACCAACTACAACACCAGCAAAAGTTGAACAATTAACAGACGTTCAAGCCATGTTAGAAGCTACACTTAAAGCTGAAACAGAAACGATTGAGCGCTATGAAGAAAGAAAACAACAGGCAGATGAGCTTGGTTTAACCGAACTTGTTGTGAAATTAGAAGATATTATTGCAGATGAAACAAGCCATAAAGAAGAAACAGAACGACTTTTGTCAGATAAGAGCTTTCAATAACTCGTTAACCCCTTTTTTTCATATATAGAAAAAACAACTTCCACTAACCAGGAGGTTGTTTTTTTGTCCCTTTTCCTGATTCCTATAAAAAGGAAATGCTAGTAATCTATGATATAATAGAAAGAAAAGCTTCTGTGAGGTGAGGATATGAGGGATACTTTATTTGAGGAAATTGATGGTTTGTACGATGAAATGGTGGAAATGCGCAGGTTTTTACATCAATATCCTGAGCTTTCCTTTCAAGAATATAAAACAGCTGCGTTTATTCAGGAGCAATATAAAATATTAGATATTCCATATCAAGCAAATGTCGGTGGAAATGGTGTTGTAGCCACTTTAAAAGGAGCTAAACCTGGTAAAACCGTGGCATTGCGCGCGGACTTTGATGCACTACCTATTCAAGATGAAAAAGATTTGCCTTATAAGTCCAAAAACGACGGTGTGATGCATGCCTGTGGACACGACGGACACACGACGACATTACTTGCTGTAGCTAAAGTACTTAAGAAATATCAAAATGAACTGGCGGGTACCGTTGTGTTTATCCATCAACATGCAGAAGAGCTTGCCCCTGGTGGTGCTAAGCCGATGATTGAAGCAGGAGTACTGGAGAATGTTGATGTTGTTTACGGTACACACCTTTGGACCAATACCCCATATGGAATCGTTCAGACATCAAGAGGAAACTTTATGGCAGCAGCAGATCACTTCACCATTGAAATAAAAGGAAAAGGTGGCCATGGAGCAATGCCACACCAAACGAAAGATCCGATTGTAGTCGGTTCACAACTTGTAACGAATCTACAGCAAATTGTTTCAAGACGGATTGATCCATTAGAAACAGTCGTCCTATCGATCGGGCAATTTCATGCAGGTGATGCGTACAATGTTATTCCAGATGTAGCGATGATTGATGGAACGGTACGCACCTTTAATCAGGACGTGCAACATTTTATAAAAGAGGAAATCGAAAAAGTGATAAAAGGCACATGTATTGGCTATGATGTATCCTATGATTTTGATTATGCCTACGGATATAGACCCGTTGTCAACCATGCCGAGCATGCTGAAAAAGTATTAGCTGCTGCCGAACAAGTGAAAGAAGTAGAGAAGGCTGAAATGATTGTACCTAGTATGACAGGTGAAGACTTTGCCTACTATTTAGAAGAAAAACCTGGTGCTTATTTCTTTACAGGAGCCCAAATCGAAAATGGCTTCGTGCCACACCATCACCCTCTGTTTAACTTTGATGAGCGAGCAATGAAAATAGCAGCCAAAACATTAATAGCTGCTACGTTGAATGTAAATGAATAAGTTAATAAAGAAGTTTTTCAAGTTACAACAAAACGTGACCATCATTTTATTTTTGATGCTCACGTTTTTAGTTTAGATAATTGTTGCTGTTCCTTGGAAAAATATCATTCCTCCGTGGATAAAGGCAAATATCCTAGGAAGAACATGGGTTATCCAAGGAGCAGAGCTTAATATCCACGGAAGAGCACGCGTTATCCAAGGAGCAGAACTTGATATTCAAGAAAGGTGGTATCGATCCTTATTTACTTAGTGAATCCGTTCGGCTGTGTATCCTTCTTCCTCCAAAATCGAACGAATATGAGGCTCTTGTAATAAATGAAGACTACCTACCATCACAAAATATGTATCTGCTTCATCCTCTTCTAGAAAGCGAACGATTTGCTCTGCCATATTCTGATTTCTGTCATCATTGATTGCTTTCATAAATGCTTCGTTTTCTTCTTGCATTTCCGAAGAACTACCCTCTTCTTCAGACAATACTTCAAGCAATTCTTCTTCATCACCTTGCTCATACGTTTCAAACAGTTTCTCCATTTGCTGTTGATACTCAATCACAGTTACTAAGGAAGATGCCAACATTGCCTCTTGATATTCTTCAGATGTATCTGCAAAGATTTCCAGTTGCTCTTCTGCGGTTTCTAGATCAATTATTTCTTTGCCATCATCCGCTGCTTTATTCAGAAAATATTGATCAACCCCTTGGGTATAGCCTAACTGTTGTGTCATGAGCTGCTGAATCGTATTTGCTAATATCCATGGTTTGTAAAATTCAACCGCTTCTATCGGGATACCAAACTGACTTAGCGTCTCTTCCATATCTGAATAGACATCACCTGACTGAAATATGATCTTTGACTGTCGAACCATCTTGATAAGTCCCTAACGACATATTTATTTGTTGCATTTCCGATTGATCAACATTCGTTATATCAACCTCAGGAACAACCACATCCGCTTTTAAATACGCCTTTTCTATTTCTTCATGCAAAGGATAAAAATCTGCTACACCTGCATGAATCGTTCCTTGTAAATATACTTCCGTATTTTCATCTTCCACTTTCCACAAGAATCCACCTGGGCCATCTGCTCTGCCAACCGTTTGGATAACCTCAATACCTTCATCCGCGAGCTCATCTAATTGATCTTGACCTGCCTCCAAAGGATTACCTACTACATTTACAAACTCTAACTGTTCTAACTCTTGTAATACCGAAAAATCTTCCACTTGATTATCTTGCAACGAAATGGATTCCAAAGAAGAAAACTGCTGCAAACCTTCCAAATTGGAAATGTCGGCGTCTGTTAAATTTAATTCCGTCACATTCTCTGCTTCTTCTTCTGAGAATGAATCACCTAACTCTGCTTCAACCGCTGCTTCTAAGTTAGCATCTTCAAAGTTTATTGACTCTTGATTACAACCGATCAGAGCCAATGGAATAATTAGTAATAATATTATCTTTTTAATATTTTGCAAATGAAATATCCCCTTTCTCTGCTAAAACCTTTGTCTACACTCATTTATTTTTTCCTCTTTTAGCAAAGACGAAATGTGATTGATATTTGGTATTTTTTACCTAAAACAGTATATATGATAACAGAAATAAATTCAACTCTTTCCCAAACTTCACATAAAAAACACTCCATAAGTTAGACCTATGGAGTGTCTGATCCATTTTATTTTTTTTGAGCCATTTTTTTCTGAAAATAGTTCGGAATCACCATACCACTAAATAACAAAGTAGCAAGTGCCATTACTCCTCCCATTAACCATTCCCCTATTACAATAAGCAATAGGACAAATATTACACCTGCAAATATCATTAGCTGCTGCATCCATTTAATAAAAGCTTGTTCCCGTTCACTAATTCCAATTGGATACAGATCTAACCATACTAATGTTGCATGGTGTTTCCATAACGGGATCACCTGCAAAAAGATCATATACATAAATAATAAAGCAAAAATAAGTTTCAGCCATGGATTGGGAACGAAATAAATCAGTAAACCACCAATGACAAGCAACCTTACATATATACCTAAATATTCTCCACTTCTAATGGTTGTTAAGCGATACAAATAAGGATATGCCTGTATCTGTTGGAAAGGGATCGAATCAGTCAACAAGCGTGCAAGCCAGTGACGTTTTTTTACTGGCATTTCCATATGTGGCACTTCCGTAAACATATTGGCTAACTTATAAAAAGAACGCATCCGCATATAATCACTTTCTATTAACAAGTCCCAATTTAATGCACGCTGTTTTCTAGCTGTCTGATAGTTCGTAACAAAAAGAACGATAAGTAACGCAGTAATCACAGCTAAAAAGATCATCTCTTGGACAAGAAAGAAATAAACTAACGTTATAATCAACGCAAACCTTACAACCTTGTCCATCATCCTAAAGTTCTTATCCCGCACACGTAACATCCACCAATTCGCCACTAGACTCCAAACTTTTATCACCAGCAATACAATAAACAATAGACCAAATGACGAGTTTTCAGGAAAAACAGTCATATATAATGGTGCAACAGCAGCGATTGCTAATACGAATAAGTAAAGCTGTGAGACAAAACTATAGAGTAAAGCTCGAACGAAATATCCGGAAAGTTGTGATTCAGCAGGAATCAAAAAGACGATATCTGCCCTTTTCAACAATGTTTGAATCGGGCTGTGTGCAGTGACCACACCTAACACGATTGCAATCACCCAAGTAGACGGAAAGTAATCAGGAATGTTCTCTAAAAACTGCTGATAATAAACAGACAGAGCACCGACAATAAACACCATGGCAATCGCAAGATGTTCTGTCAGTATATAACGCAAATATCTGCTTAACTCCTTCATATGTGCAGACAAACGTTCAACAAATAACTGATGGGAATTAAGCATATTGATCGGCTTCCTTCGTTAATTGAATATACAGGTCATCTAACGTAGCTTGTGGACGGTCAAAGGACTTTCTTAATTCCTCCAACGTCCCTTTTGCCCGAATGATACCATCATGTAAAATAACAAAACGGTCACAATAACGTTCTGCGGTTGCTAAAATATGTGTCGACATTAATACACCAGCACCTTGCTCTTTCATCTGGTTCATTAATTGTAGATAGGATTGAATCCCAAGTGGATCTAATCCGACAAAAGGCTCGTCCACAATATATAAATCAGGCTCAACCAAAAATGCACACATAATCATCACTTTTTGTCTCATCCCTTTAGAAAAATGGATCGGAAACAATTTCAACTTCTTGTCTAAGCGAAACTCTCTTAACAAAGGTGTGACACGGGCCTGATAAACCTCTTCTGGTATATCATATGCCATAGCAGTTAAACGCAAGTGTTCTTCTAATGTTAATTCATCATATAAAACAGGCATTTCCGGAATATAAGAAAAATGTTGCCTGTAGCTTTCTGGTTCTTCCTGGAATGTCTTCCCTTTAATCGAGACAGTTCCTTTTTTAGCTTGCATTAAGCCAATTACATGCTTTATCGTCGTACTTTTTCCCGCTCCGTTTAATCCGATCAATCCAACAATTTCATTTGGTTTCACATCAAATGAAATACCATGCAGTACATTTTTATGTGTGTATCCACCTTCAAGATCTTTTATATGTAATAAAGGCTCCATCTATTCAACGTCCTTTCCTTTTCACTTCCTTATATGTATTTCCATTTCCTAATCATTATACCAAATTTTATTTGTATAAAGAAAAAAAAACGGTACAAGCTATGAAGGAAGGGGTAAAGAAAAAGTGTTATATCGATCCTTTCAACAATTAAAAATCATTGTTTCTAAATTTGATTATCACATACTTTATCCGAAAAGAATCTTCCCCGGTTCAAGGTTAAAGTTAAAATTCCCCCCTTCATGCAGGATGTGCTATGAAACGATATGTCGTTTTGTAGCATTCCTGCTATTTTTTTACCCCTTAGCATTTTAAAGAATCATGAAAATAATGTATAATATGAAGAAAGAATATAGCATTGAAAAACAGACTTAATTTTAGTGCTAAAGATCTAGACACAACGTATAAGGTTATTGCATAATGAGGAAAAGACTTGTAAATTGAAGGAGCGAACGATATGGAAACGCATGATGATTGTATTTTTTGCAAAATTGTAGCAGGTGACATCCCTTCGGCAAAAGTCTATGAGGACGAAGATGTTTACGCATTCCTTGACATTAGTCAAGTGACGAAAGGGCATACGCTAGTCATACCTAAAAATCATACTAAAAACATATATGAAACAGACGAGACGATCGCTGCAAAATTGTTTGCACGTATACCGCAAATTGCAAATGCCTTAAAAGAAACATTTCAACCTGCAGGAATAAATATACTAAATAATAACGAGGAAGCGGCTGGCCAATCTGTATTCCATTTACATATACACCTCATCCCTCGCTATGATGAAACAGATGGCTTTAAGCCTAATTGGATCACACATGAAGATCAATACGATTTAGCTGATCTGGCCTCTCAAATATCAACAAACCTTTAATTTTTTTAAAAATGATGGTTTGATTATGAACGAAAAAGAGAATGTTATATATATGAAAGGAGTGTTCGGAATGATTAACAGCAAGTCATTATTAATCGGCTTTTTAGCTGGAGGATTAGTAAGCGCTGCTGCTACACTATTAAGTACACCAAAAGCAGGAAAAGAATTACGAACTGACGTTAGAGAAAAGAGCGATGAGGCTATACGCTATATCAACCATTTAAGAACAGAAGGTGTCGACTTAAAAGAACAAATTACCAAAACATCAAAAGAGGGTGCAGCGTTAATTAAAGATCTTTCCGCAGATGTGAAAGAATCGATTGAATCATGGAAGAAAACCGTCGAACCACATCAAAAAAATATTCAAAAATATTTAACGCAAATTGAAGAAAGCTTAAAAGAACTGGAAGAAAAGACAAATGCACGATCAGATAGTTAATTAGAAAAGCGCAGAGCGCCCGCCTAGAAACGTAGCGGCTGGAGCTAATCAACTGAGATAAAGGAATCACCGTAAGCTTGCGAACCGATGATGACTTTCGCCTAAAGGCATAAGTGCGACTAAGCCTCTAGTTTCACCAAT
>NZ_WJEB01000039.1:0-27715 GCF_010994085.1 Gracilibacillus saliphilus
CGTAAGCTTGCGAACCGATGATGACTTTCGCCTAAAGGCATAAGTGCGACTAAGCCGCTAGTTTCGCCAATCGGCAAGTCTTCTTTATCGTAGGGCGGATTCGTGAAGTCGCCTAGTTTTTGGGCGCTTGGAGCTAGACATCTCCGCAAATTTTATACTTTCTTGTCCTATTAGAAAGGGTTGGCTGATTGCCAACTCTTTTTTCATACCTTGCGATAAAATGCTTATCAAAATTTTACATAAAACCTATTGATTTTTCATACAAAACATACTATAGTCATGTAGTGTTATTTTAAAAGAGTTGATTTTAGAAAAGGGGTGATCCTGGTGAACTGTTGGGATTCCATCAATGTAACCAAAAAACTTGGTTTTTACCGAAGCCTTATTTTATCTTTCTTATTTGGACTATTATCTTTTATCTTTTTGTATTTACCATTTACATTGATTCATAAAGATGTCGTAGTAAAAGACCATGGTCTAATCCCAGTGGTATTTGGAGTAGCACTATTACCATTGCTGCACAAAGCATTACGAATTTTACCTTTAATATTCACCAATAAAAACTTGCGAATTAAATGGACGTTAGAGAAGAGATTCATCCCTAATTTCCATGTAAAAAATCATACAAAAACAACCAAGCCGACATTCTTTTTTGCTTTGCTGACACCAACATTAATTATCACAATTCCTTGTATCATTGGCAGTTATTTTGTTCCGGCCTATTATCCTTATTTTCTGCTAATTGGTGCAATTAATTTAAGTTTATCTTATATTGATTTTCTATATATTCGTCATTTATGGAAAGCACCGAAAAAATGTCTAATATCTAATGAAGAACAAGGCTATGATATTTTAATACCACGTTAAACCCGTTTCGATATAAGACGAAGCGGGTTTTTATATCATCCCTCCTTTATGATTCAGACACGAGCATGATATAATACCTTCATACATATTTTTCAATTTATAATAAGACATACTGTTCAAATCTTTAATTTTTTGTTAAAGTAATGACATGAGAATAAGGAGGTAAGCTTGATGCTGTATGTTTTTGTCATTTTTGCTTTTTTTATATTATTTATATTCAACTCTTTAACAATGAGACTTTGCTTACAAACTGAAATGTCGCAGGAAAAACAACCAAATGTTTTCCGAACTATTAATATTTTAATTACCATTTTACTTGTATCTTCATATGTCGAAGTTATATATATTTAATGAAAAATGAGTAAAAAAAATGTAATCTTCATTTTTCTTGTTATTTTTAGCGAGAAATGTGTTATATTATTGCAAGAGTTAAAAAATAGCTTTAGTAAATAGTAGGAGTGTAGGTAGAATGAAAAAATTAGCAATCACTGCAACATTTGCAGCAAGCGTTATCGCACTTTCCGCGTGTTCTTCAGATGATTCTGAAACAGTTGTGGAAACAGGATCGGGTAATATTACGAAAGAAGCATTTTATGATGAATTGGTAGCATCCCCTTCTGGTGGACAAGTTCTCCAACAAATGGTGCTTGAAACAATTCTAGAAGATAAATATGAAGTATCCGATGAAGAAATTGATAATGAAGTCGAACGAGTGAAAGAACAATATGGAGAAGAACAATTTGAAATGGTCTTAACCCAAAATGGTTTTGAAGATGAAGATGAATTCCGCGATCAGTTGCGAGTAAGTTTACTTCAAGAAAAAGCAGCAACGGAAGATGTCGAAGTTACTGACGAAGAAATTCAACAACGTTATGACAGAATGCAAACAAATCTCGTTGCTAGCCATATTCTTGTTGAAGATGAAGAAACTGCCAATGAAGTCATTGACAAATTAAACGATGGTGAAGACTTTGCAGAATTAGCTGGAGAGTATTCTACAGACCCTGGCAGTAAAGATAACGGTGGCGACTTAGGAGAATTTGGAATTGGCCAAATGGTTCCTGAATTTGAAGACGCAGCATACAATCTTGAAATTGACGAAATCAGTGAACCTGTTCAAACTTCAAACGGCTTCCATGTTATTAAAGTGACAGATCGTGTAGATGTAGAAGATGTGGAACCTTTAGAAGATGTAGAAGATCAATTAAGAAGAGAGATTGCTAACACAAAAATTGACCAAGCAGCATTACAAACAAAAATTCAAGATCTTATGAAAGATGCTGATATCGATGTAAAGATCGATCAATATGAAGATATGTTTACATTTGAAGAACCAACGCTAGAAGAACCTGCTACTGATGAAACAACTGAAGATGAAGCCACAGAAGAGGAAACGTCTGAAGAAGAATCAGCAGATAGCGAAGATGCTTCTGAAGAAGAAACTGAATAACAATGAACACAGTCCCCTATCTTCCATTGAGTGAGAAGATAGGGGCTTTTATGTTATTCTAATACTAAGTTGAAAAAGATTAGGAAGTGATAAATAATGAGTAGCCTGAAATATTTTTATGACATGATTACAATTGATTATGAACTTGCAGATCAACAAAAAGAAAACCTTGCGACCAATTTCCCTTCACCTTCGTTACCAGAAGCGATAAAGGGCGTACATTTAAATACGTTAACTAAAGGGACAGCCGTTTCAGCTCGGGTTTTGTTAAATGAATTCGAAGTTAGAAAGACGAAAACAAACAAATCCTTCTTGAAAGTGACATTAAGTGATCAATCTGGAGCCATTTCCGCAAAAATGTGGGATAACAATGGCGAAGTCGATGCGATGCTCCCCATTTTAGAACAAAAAGGTGTCTTTGATATCCGTGGTCAAGTTGATGAATTTAACGGTTTTAAAAGTGTTACCGTATATGAAATGACTCCGTGTACGGAAGATATCGATCCTTTTACACTATTAGCTTATACTCAGCAAGATATTGAAGCATTACGTGATGAACTATTCGCCTACCTTTATGAATTGCGGCAACCATATCAAGACATCGCCATTAAAGCGATGGAACAGCTATGGGAAGGATTTCGTATTAGTCCTGCTGCCAAAGGATTCCACCACAATTATTTAGGCGGACTACTGAAACATACTGTTGGTCTGATGCGTTTTTGCAGATACATAACGATTCAATCAGATAATCCTTTTCGTGCCGTGTTGCAATTAATCAATAAAATAGAAACGGAGTATAAATTAGAAATTTGGAACTCTTTAAAAGATGACCATGCCAGACCTGCATATGTATGGAAAGACAGTATTGACCATCTCTATCACATGGTACAAGGGATGGCTGAATATAAATATGACAGTATTAATTATGATGCACTGATAACAAGTATTTTATTCCACGACATAGGTAAACTAGCAGAATATGATTATGCCGGGAAGTCATTTGATGTTTTCCACTTTTTATTCCCTACTGGTGAATTTAAGGACTCAAACCGTAAACAAGCTGGTATTGCCATGGACCCATTAGGGGTAAACATCGGTCATATTCCATACGGTGTCATGTTATTATCAAAAGTGATTGAGCACCATAACATTGCGGTCACAATGGAGGATATCCACTTGATGTCTCACTGCATTCTTTGCCACCATGGCTTACCTGAATGGGGAAGCGCCGTTCGTAAACCTAGTAATCTAGAAGGCTATATCATTCACATTGTTGACTATTTAGATAGTCGTTATGAGAATACAGAAGCAGATGAGGAGAAATAATAACACTAACTTAATTTGTAATTATGGTACAATGTAGAAAATATACCTAAGTCAGTCCTTCTAATCAATCTCATGATTTAGTAACTAAATTAAATTTATTCATGAAATATGGTGTACAGGAATACTGGATTGTTCATCCACTTTTGAAGTCAATACAAGTGTATGTTTTACAAACTGATCAAACATATGTACAGCAACATATAGCAAAAGAGAACGAAATTGCTTCTTCCACCCTCTTTCATGATTTTTCAGTAGTTGTTACAAAACTATTTTCTATTTAAATGGTTGGTGAGATAAAACATAATCTCACCTTTTCTACCACCAAAAACATCCAATTTTAAACTTTTTTGAATAATTTTATGTTATGATTACTTTACTCACATATAAAGTGGAGGGTTTTTATTGTTTGCTATCATTTCTTTTATTATGCTTTTTATTCTATTATTCATTGTGATAAAATCCGAAATCAACAAAACCGGATCATAAATCAAAATCAGGAGATTATTAGATTATTAGAAGCGAACCATAACAAAAGACGAAATGGGGAATTTATATGGAATGGTATCACAATAACTATGTGGTAAGTGATGAAAAAGAATTACTTGATCTGGATACCATTTATACACTTTTAAAACCAACATATTGGGCAAATGACCGAAGCAAAGAAACGATCGCGCACAGCATAGAGAATTCATTTTCATTTGGGATTTACGAAAAAGATAAACAAATTGGATTTGCTCGAGTTGTATCTGACCAAGCCGTATTCTCCTGGATATTAGATGTTGTGATCGACTCGGAGTATCAGGGACGTGGTATTGGTTCTTTTTTGATGCAATGCATACTGGAACATCCCCTACTTAAAAATACGAAATTTGCTTTAGCTACTAAGGATGCTCACCGATTTTATGAGACATTTAACTTTACAGAACGGCCATGTATGGTACGAAGAATGGTAAAGGAAGAACAGTAAAGATGCAGGAATGGTTTTTCACCGTAATGGATGAATTTGGTTATCTCGGTATTATGTTTTTAATAGCATTGGAGAATATTTTTCCGCCTATACCCTCGGAAGTCGTGTTAACTTTCGGTGGTTTTTTTACTACGGTATCTTCCTTACATATAGTTGGTGTCATCCTTTCCTCAACTGCAGGTTCTGTTCTAGGCGCGATTGTATTATACTTGATAGGTATGCTACTGAACGTTCAACGTTTGGAAAAGATCGTTGAAAAATGGGGATACATTCTCCGTATCAAAAAGGAAGACATCTACAAGGCTGATGCTTGGTTTGATAAATATGGCTATTGGACGATCTTCTTTTGTCGATTTATCCCTCTAATCCGCAGTCTCATTTCTATTCCAGCTGGGATGGCTAAAATGAATGTAACCCTATTTTTAATCTTTACCGCCTTAGGAACCCTGATTTGGAATACTATCTTAGTTTTATTGGGAGCATATGTCGGGGAATCATGGGAAGATATTGTTTATTATTTTGATATTTATTCTAACCTTTTCTATTTGCTCATTTTCCTTGGTGCTTTATTTTTTATTATTCGTTTATTACGGAGAAGAAGTTAAGAAAATCGGCAAGCCTCTGGTCTTTTATTAAATGCTAATTGGATTTCGATTACTTAAGTAGTAACAATGAAATATTTGAATAGCCTGACCACCACTTTCCTTTCCGTTGGTTTGTCCTTCAACTAACTATTTAGAGCGAAAATCGCTCGAAATAGTAGATCTTCAGGTCAAACAATTCCCACAGGAGTGAAAGTGGGCAGCCTACGCTAAGTACTGCTCTACAACATAGTCAGAGCTAAGTGTTGAGATCTCTAAAACAGTTATGATACCAATATTTATATACTTTTCTTACAAATAAAATAAAGCCATCCCCATTTCAAAGAGGATGGCTTATAGATGTTAATTTGGCTCGATAAAAACCGTAGAGCTCATGGATATTAAGAATAATATATAAACTTCCCACACAATTACTATAGACTAAACTCAAGGGGAAAGAACCTTGCGTAAATCAGCCATTGTTCCTCACTTAGTTTGTCCTTTTAATGATATAACCATTATCTATTTTATCAAAGCCCACTTTTGGATAATAATCCATTGCAGCTGGTGCTGATAACAGAATTAAAGCAACTTGCTCATTTAGTTCTACTTTAACCTGTTCAATTAATTGTTTTCCAATTCCTTGATGCTGGTAAGCTTCATCTACAGCTAAATCGGACAAATAGCAGCAATAGCTGAAATCAGTCAAGCCTCTTGCCACTCCTACTATTTTTTCTTGATCCCAGGCAGTGACTAATACATTAGCATGATCAAGCATTTGTTGTAGACGACCAAGGTCATCGTAAGGTCTTTTTATGCCTGATGCTTGAAACACTTCTGATAAATCTCTCGGCGTTATTGTTACATCACTTTTATACATAATATGATTCATAGTACACTCTCCCATTATAATGTAATACTTGCTTTTGCTGTCGCATTAGCAGTGAAATAGAGGACTTGATGATCCTTACTTAATTCTTCGATCATCTCTAACACTTTTTCTTTTCGATTAGCATCAAAATGTACGAACCCATCATCAATTAAAAAAGGTAGCGCTAAACGGTTAGCCATGACATGACTTAATGCAAAACGAAGGGCAATATATAATTGATCTTTAGTTGCTTGTGATAATTCGGTGACTCCAAAGACAAAGCCATCTCTGTCTTCTACAATCACCGTTTCACTATCTTCTATATATATGTGCTGATACCTACCTAATGTCAGTTTGCTAAAATACTGACTAGCTTGCTCAAACACTTGAGGCATATATTTTTGTGAATAAGTTGATTTTGCTTCCGTTAAGTTTGTTAATGCCAGCTGATAAACCGCCCATTGTTTTGCTATTTCTTGTAATTCTTCTTGTTTGATAGCCAGTTGATGCTTGAGAATTGAGGTATCCTCATTTGCCTCCAGCATCGCAATCGTTGCCTTTTTGTCACTTAATAAAGCTTGTTTTTCTTTTATTTGCTCAGTAGTTTCGTTGATTACTTGTTTACACTCTTCTAATAAAACCTGTAACGTCTTTTTCTCATCAAAATCTCCATCAGCGATTTGCTTAATTTGCTCTTCTGGAAAAAGGACAGCTAAGCTATCGTATAACTGATTACATTTCTGCTGCAGGCGATCAAGTTCTTCTTTCCGTTCTCCTTTTTCAATAAAGGCTTCCTCTGTATCCACTTCTGCCTTATGCAGTAACAGATTGATTTCCTCTTGGTACGGTTTTTGTCTCTCTAGAACAGCATCCAGTTGTGATTGCCATTCTGCTCTTCGCGTTTGGAGCTGCTGATGCTTTGTTCTTTTTGCATGCTCCTTCTCTAGATTTGATTTTAAACCATCCGTATCTATTTCCAGGATATCAATAGCTCGTTGTTTTTCCTTTATCTGCTCGTGAAGATTATTTATTTCTGTTTCTAATTGTTGCATCTCCAAGAGCTTTTCTTTTTGAGTAATCACCTGTTGATAAAGCCTTGGCCAATAAGTCAATTCAACATTAGTTAAGAAAGGATACTGCTGCTTTTGATCGGTAATTTTTTGTTCGATTTGCTCGATGCGTTCTGTTAAAAAAGAAAGTCGTTCTGCTTGTTTTAACTGTTCATTTTGATATTTTTGTACATCTTTATCCACTTCGGATAATGATTGCTGGAGCTTTGTTTGTTGCTCGATAATCCGCTCCCGCTCCTGAATTTCAGCTTGAGATAATGAAACGACCTCTTTTAGATCAGGCTGTAACCATTGTTTAACTGCCTTTCCATATAGTCTAATCGCGACATTTTGACCTACAGCCAGAATAAGAGTGACAACAACCCATAGTAAATCAGTTACCAAGAAAAGCCCTGCTCCTAGTAAGAACCCGATAAGGATAACGAGATTAGATACTTTCAATTGTTGTTGAAATGTTTGCTGCCATTTACGATATTGTTCCTGTTGTTCTGCTTGATTTGCTTGTGCAATCTCCTCTTGATATTGTTTGATCTTATCCTGACTCAGCAATGCTTTTTGTAATTGTTCTTTTTCCTTCAGCAATTCCTGTTTTATTCTCCCCGTAGAGGATTTGTCGTTTTCGACATACTGTTTTTCCAAGGATAATTTCTCACGCTGATTCGATAAATCTGCCCATGCTTCTTCTAGATAAAAAGGAAGTTCTGTCTCCCGTAATTGCTCAAACGTCAGGTTTATCTGCATGTTTTCTAACTTGCTGATCATTTCATTTTCGATTTCATTGATGCGTTTTCCGATTTGTTGGATATTTGCCTCGATTTGGTCAATTTCATTTTGTATCTTTAACCCACGTTCGACCGTCTTGAATTTTTGATCAGGCATCAATGCCAACTGGCTTATCTGCTGCTCCACTTCCTTTAGATTATTACGCAGCACCTGCTCTTCACTTTTTAATGGTAAAAGCGAGTCCTTCCATTCATTCAGACGCTTTAATCCTTCAACTGGAAACGTAATAGTTGCAACTTGTCTTTTTAATTGAGCAGTGGTGAAATAGTAATCCTCGATTAAGGCATAGTGTGTTAACCGTTTTTCTGCTTGTTCCTGCCTTTGGATGGTGGTACTTTTTTTTTGTTGTAGTTGGATTAATTGCACATCTAATTCTTCAATTTCTGTTAATTGTTGCTGATACTGACTTTCCTTCTCTTTCGCTTCGGTTAATTTCTTCTTGAGATCTGCTAGCTCTTGAAAAAGTTGATTAATCTCCGGTTTTTTTCCATACGGTTTAAACAGGTCTGCCAACTTTTTTTCCAAGTTTTTTTCTGCATAATAGATCCGGTCTGATCCTGTCATCCCTACCGCTAATAAAACTTCATGTAGAGATTGATTGTCAAGATCTTGAATTTGCTTAAGGTCATGGGCATCAAATGTATAGATTGATTGGAATTCCTTACGATCAATCCCTTGCAAAGCAGATTTTAACCATTCTTCATCCATCTGTGTTCCGCTCTCACCATATATGATCGCCTGATTTTTATGCTTGCCTTGTACTCGTTCTATCGTAACAGTTTGATTCGCAAGCCCAGAAATAGTAAGCCTCCCACCTACTGTTGATCCTTGCTTTGGTGTGAAACGTTCTATCTGTTTCGATTTCAAGCCAAACAAAATATATAGAATAAATTGTCTCAAAGTTGATTTGCCCGATTCATTATCCCCTGCAATTTCAATAGGGCCGTCCTGCTCAAAAGAGAAATGCTGATCGATCCATTTACCAAAACCATATATATGTATGCTTTCTATCCGCAAAGATTATCCCTCCTTTTCATGCAGTAATTGATCTAAAAGAAATTCTGCTTCGTACAGGATTTCCGTTTGATCATCACCATCTAATTCTCGCAGCCATTTTCTTCCTTCTCCATGCTGCCATAACGGGCTGATTGACTGCTCCAGATTTGTTTCTTGAAAAGCAGTTGCTAACTCTTCCAAAAAACGTCCGCCTTGTTGCCATTCAGATCGTTTAGCTGCCATGTTCCATTTATAACCGATAATATAGCTATGCTCTAATTCCTGGTTCAAATAGGTAATCATTTCTGTTATCTGGCCATTAGAGAACCAGACTTCCTTGTCTTCCGCTACTTGCGAGAAAATGATTTGGATTAATGTTTTTCCTTTTGTCCATTGATTGGTGATTTCTATTAGCTGTTCCATCACACTTGGAAGGTCTGTCCAACCACTGGCATCTACTGGTACTTTTTCAAAGCTAATAGGAGAAAGAGGTAGGAATTCAAGCTCTGCATTATTTTCAGATAAGGTGACAAGGTAGCAACCCTTTTCCCCTGTTTCTTTCGTTGATCTGCCTTGGATATTTCCTGGATAGACTACTGGCGGACTTTCCGCTACTATTTCGCGCTTATGTATATGCCCTAGTGCCCAATAATCAAATCCAGATTCTTTCAGTTCTGTCAGTTGAAAAGGAGCATAACTTGCATGATCCTGGTTGAGTTCATTTCCAATACTTCCGTGTAACGTAGCGATGTGAAAACACTGATCGGCTGTTTTCTGGTACTCTTTCGTTTTGTTTTCAACTACTGCTCTATTTTCATAACTAAAGCCATAGATTCTCGCTTGGACTTGTCCATCTTTGATAAATGGGAAGGATGTAACCTCTTCTTTATCAAAAACATGTACATTATCCGGGTAGTTACGCGGAAAGGACTGACTGTTCAAATAATCATGGTTACCGTAAGAGAGGTATACCTTAATCTGGTGTTCTTGTAATCTTTGAAAAGCTTTCTGCAATGCCATATGCGCTTGCATGCTTTGTTCTTCCTGGTCAAAAATATCTCCTACTAAAAGGACAAAATCTACTTGATGTTTGATGGCTTGTTCAGTGAGATTTTCTAAGGCTTGAAATGTACTTTGTCTAATTTCTCTTAATAGTTCAGATGGGATGTCTTTCAAGCCTTTAAATGGACTGTCTAAATGTAAATCCGCACAATGAATGAAAGAAATTTCTTTTTTCATCATTCTTCACCTTCTTCCTCCCTCTATTGTAGCAGAGCATAAATAAGAATGCACGTTCGATTTGTCATTTTTATGGAATTTTATGTTAAACTTTAAATATGGGGGTGGCGGTATGTCTGTTAAATTAGTGAAGCCAGCGAAGATGTTAACTAGAGAATATCAAGATTTCTACCTGGAATGGAAAAAAAGCGGTGAGAAAATGATACCTTGGGTCATCGAAAAACATCCTGATGATATGGATCGTTTCCTGCAATTTATTAATGATCACGAACAAGGAGTGAACTTACCTGATGGATGGGTTCCACATTCTACTTTTTGGTTAGTTAGAGAGAAAACGATTATTGGCGTTGTCAATATTAGACATCGATTATCAGAAATGCTTCTTTCCATTGGAGGTCATATTGGTTATGGTATACGTCCAAGTGAGCGAAAGAAAGGTTACGCGACCATTATTTTGGAATTGGCGTTACTTGAAGCTAAAAAAATAGGTATCACTAGAGCACTCGTTACTTGTGATGCTGACAATATCGGTTCTCTGAAAGCTATTTTAAAAAACGGCGGAATAGAAGATGCAGAATATGTGGAAGATGACGGTAATGTAGTGAAAAGATTTTGGATTGAATTATAGGGAATTCCATCAAAGCATGAACAAGGAGTCCTTTCTATGTTCGGACTCCTTGCGACAATATATTTTTATAAATTTCACGATTCATTTTCGATAGCTTCATTAAATTCTTCTCTCACAACTTTTGATGGATTTGTTGGGGTTCCAAAAATAAGGCTGACGATAATGATTGCAACTGTACCCAATGCAAACCCTGGTACAATTTCGTATAAATCAAATATGCCTCCTTCAAGCTGTTCCCAAACAATTACTGTTAAAGCGCCTACCACCATTCCGGAAATCGCTCCACCTACAGTTGTCCTTTTCCAAAACAAACTCAATATGATAATCGGGCCAAACGCTGCTCCGAATCCTGCCCATGCATATTCTACTAAATCAAGAACTTGGCTTTCAGGATCTTGAGCGATCAGTATCGCAATAATCGCGATGATAATGACTGCAATTCTCCCTATCCATACTAATTCTTTTTGACTGGCATTTTTTCTTATAATTCCCTTATAGAAGTCCTCAGCAACCGCACTAGAGGATACTAATAATTGTGAATCAATTGTACTCATAATCGCAGATAAAATCGCAGCTAATAATATACCTGCAACCCATGGGTTAAAAAGCTCTTGTGTGAAAGCTATAAAGACTGTTTCCGCATTATCTAACGGTGTGTCTGCAAAATAGGCAATCCCTGCAAAACCGGTAAAAATCGAACCATATAAAGCAAATACCATCCATGACATGCCTATAAATCTGGCCTTTGGGATTTCTTTAGTCGATTTTACAGCCATAAATCTTGTTATGATATGTGGCTGTCCAAAATAACCTAGCCCCCAAGCTAATAACGAGATAATACCAATGGCTGTGGTATCTGTAAATGCGTTCAGATATCCCGGATCTATGCTCCCCACTTGACTAACGACTTCATCCCAACCACCCGCAGCATTGATGGCTATAATCGGTACAATAATTAATGCTAAGAACATTAAGATCCCCTGGAAAAAGTCTGTCCAGCTTACTGCTAGAAATCCTCCTAAAAATGTATACGAAATAATGACAATGGCTCCAATCCATAACGCAGATTGATATTCTATTCCAAAGGACTGTTCAAATAAAATGGCTCCACCGACAAGTCCTGCAGACGTATAAAATGTAAAAAATATCAAAATAACCAGAGCAGAAGTAACACGTAGAATCCGTGATTTGTCTCGAAAACGATTTTCTAAAAAGTCTGGAATAGTAATGGAATCTTTGGCAACTTCAGTATAAGTCCTTAACCGTTTCGCTACAAATTGCCAATTCAAGTATGCCCCTGCTGCTAAACCAATCGCGAGCCAGATTTGATTCATGCCACCTGCATACATGGCACCCGGTAAACCAAGTAAAAGCCAACTACTCATATCAGATGCACCTGCACTTAGAGCCGCTACACTTCCACCTAGATTTCGGCCACCTAACACATAGTCGGAAAGGTTATTCGTTAAACGAAAGGCAATAATTCCAATAACTAACATTCCGACTAAATAAACGATAAACGTTATTAACGTAACACTATCCATTATTTATTCTCCTCTTTCTGTAAAAAAGGTGATTAACGATAAGAGAACAACGGATAACATCGGGACTAATAACCACCCCCATGTTGCTGCATTGATTGTTTCCTGTTCCATCAAGATCACCACCTATGCTGAATATGTATATATAGTGTCTGTATTGCTTTACTATATATTCAAAAAAGTTATTTTATCATAAGTAAACCTACACAAACAATGGTAGGATGATTTGAAACATAATGTTCAGAATATTTTCAATTTTAGTCTGGTATGGTATTATGGTAAAAAATAGTAAGGGAGGTTGATTACTTGACCCTTGATTCTGTAAGAAAATCTTTTTATTTGAGACAGTTAGAAGCACTTATCAGCCGACTCTCACCTCATGATATTCCTCAAGATTTGGAAAATGCATATGGCAGGGAATTATCGGGTTATACCGGTGAAAAGCAATTACCTTATCATTTGCATATGGTACAAAATGAAAAAATGCTGTTGTACGGTATCCGGTTACCTTGGCAAAAACATTTTTTCCAATTGGACAACCTATCCTTTTTCCTAAAGAAAATTTTCATTTGTGAAGTCAAACACCTAAAAGGCAAGCTATTCATTAATGAAGCAGATCAATTAGTCCAAGAACATGAAGATGGGAAAATCGAAATTTATGATCATCCACTTTTACAGGCTAAATTCCAGCAAGAAAAATTAGAAGCGCTACTTACTTTACACGGCTTCTCTTTCCCCCCGATTCATCCAATCGTTGTTTTTACTCACCCGAATGCCAACCTAAACTTTCAGCATCCTGATATGATTCCTGTTCAGCAATTGCCTCTCAGAATCAAACTTTTCCTCCAAGAACCAACAGCTAACAACGAATATAACTTTACTGAGTACAGACATCTCATTAATTTCATTTCAGCCCATCATCAAGAACGAAAAGTAAACATACATGAAAAATTTAAGATAGATCTTCGAAAAATAGTACGAGGTGTATTTTGTCCATCATGTCAGAATGTAAAGGCAAAAAGGATTTATGGAACTTGGCAATGTCCTAAATGTGGTATTAAAGACAAAATGATGCATGTCCATGCGCTTAAAGAGTGGGCATTGATCCTCGGTCCAGTAATAACTAATAAACAGACCAGATGGTTTTTAGACGGCATATCAATAGACCTGACGAAAAGATTATTAAGACAATTAAACTGTCCATTTGTCGGGAGTTATCGAGATCGGAAATATGACTTAACTATACTATTAAATTAAAGAGACAACTTCTATGAGTTTTCTGACAACTTTGGTTGGTTTACTGGCAACTCTCTCGACCTTTCTGGCAACTTTGGTTGGTTTACTGGCAACTCTCTCGACTTTTCTGGCAACTTGGACAACAAACAAATTTGAAAAAGCTATTTCGCTCGTTGCGAAATAGCTTCCTCTTTTTTATTCTTTTTTCGATAGTTGTAATGCTTTTTTGAAGTCTTTTAATGAGGTGGATGTGCCGTACATGAGTACGCCGCCTCGATATATTTTGGCTCCTAAAATGGCAAATACTACAATCGTTGCAATTAATATGAGAATACTTAATCCCACTTCCCAGAATGCGATATCCAGTAATCCGACACGCAAGAACATTACCATTGGCGAGAAGAACGGGATATACGATGAAATAACGACAAATGTTGATTCCGGCATACCTAATCCAATCATGGAAATCATAAAGGCAGCTACAATTAAAAATATAACAGGAGTCATCAATTGTTGGACATCTTCTGTTCTACTTACTAATGACCCTAACATTGCTGCTAATGTCGCATATAAAAAGTACCCTAACAAGAAGAAAACGATCGCGTATATAAATGTAGAAAGACTTACATCAGATAGTCCGAAAAACTCAAAGAAATCACCAATCAGTTCATCTTGCTTCTGCATAATGACGAAGTAACCTGTCCCTAATAGAACAACCATTTGGGTTAGACCTACTAAGCCTATTCCGAAAATTTTAGCAAACATTTGACTGACTGGTGAGGAACTTGAAATTAAAATCTCCATTACTCTTGATGTTTTCTCGTTGGCTATGTCCATTGCAATCATATTTCCATACATAATAACCGCTATATATAGTAAAAATAAGATCGCATACACAAGGCCTCGCGCTCCACTTAACTCTTCTTCTGTTTTGACGTCACTAGCGTCACCGTTACCTGTAGCAATTAATTCATTCTCAAAAGAAACTGGTTCATAGATCGAAGCAATAACAGCGGGATCAATACCTGATTGATTGGTTGCCATCTCTACTTTTATTTGTTGTAATTGGCTTTCTAATATATTTTGTGCAGTTTGATTAGTATAATCTTTACTATAGTAAGTAGCTTCAGGTAATCCTTCTTCCGATTCGCTGATATCCAATACAGCAATAAATCTTTCATCCCCGACTGCATCCTGAGCTTCTTCAAGTGTTCCGTCAAATTGCTCTAATTCGAAATCAGCTTCCGTCCGCGCTTCCAATTGTGAGTAAACTTCTTCTTGTTCTGTTATAACTGCAACTTGGTCTGTCTCATCTGAATCAAACATTTCTATAAATGATTGAACATTCGACATTAAAACAATTAACGCTAGAATGATAGCAGTGGTGATAATAAATGATTTTGATTTTATTTTTGATAAATAAGTATGAGAAAAGACAACCCAAAATTTATTCATAAGACTCACCAGCTTTCTCAATAAAAATATCATTTAGACTTGGTTCGTCCAATTCAAATTTACGGATAAAACCTTTACCTGATATTTCTTCTAATACCCTTTGGGAGACATTTTCATTTTCAATTTGACAAAGAACACCGTCACTAAAGTATTTCACTTTTACAACGCCAGCAACATTTTCTAAAAAGGATAGGTCAAAATCCGCTTGTATCGATAAATTCTTCTTACCGAATGACCGTTTAATTTCACGAAGATCACCATGTAAAATCGGTTTACCGTGCTGCATCATGCATAAATGCTGACACAATTCTTCTACATGCTCCATCCGGTGTGAGGAAAAGACGATCGACGTTCCTGCGTTTTTTAATTCAATTACCGATTTTTTCAACAATTCGACATTAACGGGATCCAACCCGGAGAACGGTTCATCCAAAATAAGCAGCTTTGGTTTATGTATCACAGCCGATATAAATTGGATTTTTTGCTGATTCCCTTTCGATAATTCTTCTACTTTTTTATCCATATACTGTGGGACTTTTAAATAATCCAACCAGCTAGTCAATTCACCTAATACTTCTTTCTTTTGCATCCCTCGTAATTTTCCTAGATAAATTAATTGATCGCGAACCTTTAATTTGGGATACAAACCTCTCTCCTCTGGTAAATAGCCAATTTGATCACTTTTGCTGTAATCGATTGTTTCTCCATTCCATGTAATAGATCCAGATGTTTGATCTAATAAATTGAGAATCATTCGAAATGTCGTTGTTTTTCCTGCACCATTTGCACCAAGAAAACCGAATATATTCTTTTCAGGTATCTCAATCGATAAATCATCAACAGCGGTAAATGATCCAAATCTTTTCGTAACATTCTCTAATTTTAACGTCACATTCTTTCACTCCTTCCAATTAGTATTACGGTAGTAACAAGCAAAAAGTTTCAAATAAAAATGAGTTACAGCAAAATACTGTAACTCATGAGGTGTTCGTTATTGTTGTTGTGCACCATATAATTCTTCTAATGGTTTTGTGATAATACGGCTAATATCATTAATCAAAACATTGACACGTTGTTCTTGTTCCATTAGTTTGGAAATGTCTTCATGTTGTTGGACAAGTTCCACAACTTGTTTTGCCTTTTCAACTTCCTCTTCGGTAATTTCCTCACCTTGCATTTGTTTCTGTTGTAATTCTAACTGCGTGTTGCGGAAATTGTCGAACATTTGCTTAGAATTTGGATCTTCCATTACTTTATCATAAGCAGCTTTTAAATCCTTGAATTCGTCACTTTCCTGAATTGCTTTTTCAAGCTCATTTGCACTGTCATAAACGTTTGACATAAAATAAAATCCTCCTAAAATAGTTACGTCATTCATAGGTCGCTATACCTTCATGTATATGTTCCTACATGTACTTTACCACTATAACAAAGATTTAAACGACGATAAAGAGAATCGCCTGAATTAACCCAATAAATCCACCTAATAAAGCACCTAAATAAGTAATCAGTTTAAATTCTTTTCGAGAAATCGATAAAATAATTTCCTCTATCCGCGAAGTTGGAAAGGATGCTACTTGATTTTCGACCATTTTCTCCACTTCTAAATGTTGCAGCATATTCGGAACACTATCTGACAATTTGCTAAATAACTGCTCGACTAGTAATGGTAGTACCTTTTCCTCTATTTGATTGGAAAAAGGGGTTAATATCTCCTGAAGGGGCTTTTCTAACCAGTCCTCTGCTGGGACATTTTCATGAATCAATTCGCGCAGTAACTGTTGTGTTTCTTTTTTCGCAAACACTGGTTCGATAAGTTGAATTTCCTGGTGTAAAAGATTTTGCCACTCATTCTGGACTGCTTGCTGAATCCACCTGCTCCCCTCTTCAGAACGTAAATAATCCGTTACTAATCGTTGGATTTTCAACGCTAATTCATCGCTACTGAACATCGATAACACCATATTTCCTAGAAAACCTTTGGATTCAGCATATTGTTTAATGACTGCTTCTATCTTGTGATGCGTTTCTTCATTATTTAATAATTCGATTCCTTTATCTCGTAAAAAAATGGATGTCTTTTCTAGTTCTTTTTCTGATATCATTTGACCAAGCCAAAGCTTGAACGGTTTTTGTTGATTTTTTTGCAGAAAGTTATGAACTTGGTCCATTACTTTATCCGCAATCATTCTTTTCACACGCTCAGCATTGATGTTTAGTTGAAACTTGTCTGATAGTTGGCTAATCGTGATCGATTTGGCCATAAAAAGCTGCCACTCTTTGTTTATCTTTTGTTGTACTTGTTGTTTTAATCCTTGGTCCTGCAACTTTAATTGAATGCTATCGATCGTTAGTAAATGATTGACGACCAATTGTCCAAGTTGTTTCGCTAATTGATCACGCCTTTTCGGGATAACACCCGGAGTGAAAGGTACCTTCCATTTACCAATATATATTGCCTGATAAGGCCGAAACAGCATCTTAATGGCCACAGAATTGGTTAACCCACCAATAAAACTGCCAATGACCACCAAGAAAAGTATTATAATAAGGTTTTCCACCCTTCTTTCCACCTTTCCTCTTTGTAAAGTATAGTACACCTTCCTGCTGCATATAATGAATTAGCCTACATGAAGAAAGCAGGTGTCCACATGCGACAGACATTCCTAATAATAGCCTATCCTAATGACAAAAATAGAATGATTGTCCCTACCAAGGTTTACTATCATTTAAAACAGATATCTATGCTACAGCATGGCTTACAAAACATTCCTTGTGATATCTTAAGCCATCATAACAAAACAAACACGATTTATCTTTCTTCTTCAATCATGAAGCAATTTCATTTAATCAATCATGCACCAATCCTTTTGAATACTGATACAAATACCTGCCACATAAACTATCTTTTTGGTGTATTCAGCCATTGCTCGCCACAGCAATCATCCTATCAAAGATTATATCAAGAAATGGCTAGAGTTGGGCACACTCTCGGATTTGAAACGGTTTTTTTCTCCTATCATGACGTTCATTTCCAAACAAATAGCTTAACAGGAGTTGTTTGGCAAGAACAGGAGTGGAAAACGGTTGAAACAGATATACCACCAGTCATATACAATCGCATACCTAATCGCAAGATCGAGTCACATAAAAAGGTACAAAAAATAAAACAGTATTTGACTACAAACTCTATTATATTTAATCCCGACTTTTTTAACAAATGGCAAGTATATGATAATATTATGAATCATGAACGAATCAATTATCTTCTACCCGATACCACTTTTCATCCTTCGATTCAGACCATTCAACATAAACTTTCCCAGCATCCAGTTACACTTATGCCATTGAAAGATGATGATAGCAATCATTTCTATTTAGAAGAAGTGGGAGACCTTCTATTTGTTACGCACAATCATAATAGTCGACAATATTATCAAGATCTTGAACAGTTTAAACAAGTGTTTTTTCCTAATGGCTTCCGGCAATATGTATTACAAGATGCAATAGATTTGCTCCAACATCAGGGAGATTCCTTTTACCTAAGAGTGCATACAAACAAAACAAAGCAATGGCAAGTGACCTTATTATATGGAAGAAAAAATACTGGGAATGAAATATTTGATTTAGATACATTGAATTTAGGGAGAAATACCATAAAAAAAGTAAAAGAATTAGTCATAGTATTAAGCAAGCTATTGGAAAATATGTTACCTGGTACGATTGGAGAGTTGGGATTTGATATCGGTATCGATCGGGAACGAAGACTTTGGTTAATAGAGGTTCAGGCAAAACCTAGTTGGCAAGTGTTTTATCACCCTGCTCATGTAGCTAAAACACAAGCGTATTTCACTTCTTTATTTGAGTTCTCCTTAAATTTTGAATGAATTGTACCTTTTGGTTCAAGCTATGCTTAGAGGAGGGAGTATTATGGCAAAACCTTCATCCAAAAAGCAGACAGATTCTCGCGAAAAATATGAAGTAGATGTTGACCGTATGATTAATGAAGGAATGGCTGGTGGTACAGCACATTCTGTACAAGGTCGAATGCAGATCGAACAAGCAAGAAAATTACCAAAAGAAAAAGAAGCCTTTCCCGCCGAAACAGACGGGGAGTAAAAATACACACACTCTTTAAAAAGTGTGTGTATTTTTATGGAGTTAACGCTCATAATCTGAATTCTTTGTTATAATAGAAATAAATGATATTTCAATGAAAGAGGCTTAAACATGTTAGAACAACTTCAACAAATGTTCCCTAATTTAGTTACACATTCAAATGAGACAAAAATGGATACGATTTCGTATAGATGGTATGTCACAAACGAAAATGACATTATCGGAGTACCTAAAGATGAATTAACGGAGAGAGAATCGAAAATTTTAGAAATATTACTTACACCATATAAAGCTAGTCAACCACCGACTACTGAACGCGAAAAATTATGGATGGATATTTTATTTCAACAAGAAATTCCTAAAAAAATGATGGAAGATAATTTATCTGCCTTCCATTATGTTTATTTTTCCCTATCAGATGAGTCAATTGATCCTGAATCATTTCGGGAAGCGATCCATGGTTTGTTTCCGCAAAAGACCTCCATCCTCTGGGAAAACAACCATGAGGGAGTGATCATTCAGGAAGAAGTCCAAACAATGGAGGACTTTGTATCCTATTCCGAGATTATTGAGGTACTGACGACAGATTTTTATATCAATATAAAGCTTTTTGTCGGTCCAACATTACATCATATTCAACAAGCACCACATTTCTATGAATGGGTAAAAAAATGTTACTACTTAACCAGACGCCATAATCATGATGTTTTGGATTATATTAAAGCGATTCCGTACCTATTCTTACATGATATTAGTGATAAAGAACAACAGATGATTACGGATTCGATCCTTAATAAGGTAAAAAGTGATGAAGAATTATTAAAGACAGTTCAGGTCTTTTTGGAGTCCAATTCCAATACGACTTTAGCAGCAAAAAAAATGTACATGCACCGAAATAGTCTACAGTATCGCGTGGACAAGTTCATTGAAAAAACGGGGATAGATGTGAAACAATTCGATGGAGCTATTGCCGTTTATTTATGTCTGCTCATGCGCACAAAATGGTAAAATAAGACAATATATTACTTTGTGGACATGCTTTTGTAACCGTGCACAAATAGGGTGACTTTTTTTGTGCACGCTTTCTATTTACCTTTGGACATTTTATTAGTAAACTAATAGACATAGATGAAACGCTTTCAACTAATTAGGAGGGGAATACAATGGCAGAATTATCATTAAGAAACATTGACAAAATTTATACAAAGGGTGAAGACAAAGCAGTTGACAACTTCAACCTTGAAATTAAAGACAAAGAATTTATCGTATTCGTAGGACCATCTGGTTGTGGTAAATCAACTACACTTCGTATGATTGCAGGTCTTGAAGAAATTTCTAGTGGAGAGTTCTACATCGATGACAAATTGATGAATGAAGTCGCTCCTAAAGACCGTGATATTGCGATGGTATTCCAAAACTACGCACTATATCCACACATGAACGTATATGACAATATGGCATTTGGTCTTAAACTTCGTAAATTCAAAAAAGACGAAATCGAGCGACGTGTAAAAGAAGCAGCTCGTATTCTAGGTTTGGAAGCTTACTTAGACCGTAAACCGAAAGCACTTTCAGGTGGTCAGCGTCAGCGTGTTGCATTAGGTCGTGCAATCGTCCGTGATGCAAAAGTATTCTTGATGGATGAGCCGTTATCAAACTTGGATGCGAAACTTCGTGTACAAATGCGTGCGGAAATTCAAAAGCTTCACCACCGCTTACAAACAACTACTATTTACGTTACACACGACCAAACAGAAGCGATGACAATGGCAACTCGCCTTGTTGTATTAAAAGATGGTGTTATCCAGCAAGTTGGTGCTCCTAAGGAAGTATATGACAAGCCAAACAACATCTTCGTTGGTGGTTTCATCGGTTCACCAGCTATGAACTTCTTCAATGGTACATTAGAAGAAGGGAAAATTGCACTTGGTGATACAAAAGTTGAAGTACCTGAAGGAAAAATGAAAGTACTTCGTGAGCAAGGGTATGTTGGTAAAGAAGTAGTACTAGGCGTGCGTCCAGAAGATATTCATGATGAGCCTGTATTCTTAGATGCCAATCCAGGTAAGAAAATTACCGCTACGATCGATGTATCCGAATTAATGGGTTCTGAATCTTATCTATACTCTGAAGTAAATGGCCAAGAGTTCGTTGCACGTGTTGATTCTCGTACAGATATCCATGGTGGTGAAAAAATCGACTTGGCATTCGATATGCATAAATGCCACTTCTTTGATAAAGACAATGAACAACGAATTCAATAATATAATCAAACCCGTTTCGTTCTTTCGAAACGGGTTTTTCTATTTTCCATATTGGTTTATTCTTTTGATATGATTCATACCTTTTGAATGAAGAACATTTATCTCCTTCGCTCAAACTATTATGTTAATTCATGCTCATGGATCACAACTTCTTCGGTATAATTACAAACTGAACAAACTCCAACGTGCACACATTGATGTGAGGAATTGGAATTAGGTACTCCATCAATCAATTGCGCATCATTTATTTCAATATAAGGCGCATAATCATCATAGTAATCGACTACCTTACCTCCATCAAACATATGTGCATCACATACCGGACATCTATGCTCCATTTTTTCTAAGCCATTACATAGATAACAAATATACATATTTATCCTCCGCAATGAATATTACATTCCTTCATTTCACTTATATATTGTACTTTTTTCATTGCTTTACAACTTCTTTTATATTTTCTTAATCTGTAAAAAGGAGACACTTAAATAAGCGTCTCCTTCTTCTTATTATTCAATTATTGTTGTTGGTTTCCACCAAATTGTTGTTCAGCCATTGTTACTAAGCGTTTTGTGATTTCTCCACCAACAGAACCGTTAGCACGAGAAGTAGAGTCTGCACCTAAGTTTACACCAAATTCTTGTGCAATCTCAACTTTCATTTGATCTAGTGCTTGCTCTACTCCAGGAACAACTAATTGATTTGAATTGTTAGTTGCCATCTTTGATCACCTCCTGTACCCCATATTGTGAACAAAAAGGAGATCAATATGCTTTTATTTCGTTAGCAATTTCTAGTAACAATTCCAAAGTGTTTATTTTGGATAAGTCATTTCTTCTGGTTTTATCCATTCATTAAATTGCTCAGCTGTTAATAAGCCTGATTCAACTGCAGCTTCTTTTAATGTTGTATTATCAGCAAACGCCTTTTTGGCAATCTTTGCAGCATTCTCATATCCGATATGAGGATTAAGTGCTGTTACTAACATAAGTGAATCATTTAAATTTTTCTCAATTTGCTCATGGTTTGGCTCTATTCCGACAACACAACGATCATTAAATGATAGCATACCGTCTGCTAATAGTTGTGCAGATTGCAAGAAGTTATAAGCAATAACTGGTTTAAAGACATTTAATTCAAAATTACCTTGACTTGCAGCAATACCAATCGCTGCATCATTACCCATTACTTGTGTCGCTACCATTGTAATTGCTTCACTTTGTGTCGGATTAACCTTACCTGGCATAATCGAGCTTCCTGGTTCATTGGCCGGAATCGTAATTTCCCCAATTCCACAACGAGGTCCACTAGCTAACCAGCGCACATCGTTACCTATCTTCATTAGGTCTGCAGCTAATCCTTTTAATGCTCCGTGTGCATAGACTAACTCATCATGGCTTGTCAATGCATGGAATTTATTTGGTGCAGAAATAAAATCTTTTCCGGTATATTCACTAATTTTTGCTGTTACACGCTCTGAAAATTCCGGATGAGCATTTAATCCGGTACCAACAGCAGTACCACCAATAGCCAATTCTTTCACATAGGGAATACTGTCTTTGATCATCGATTCTGTTTTTTCCAGCATGCGATGCCAGCCACTAATCTCTTGTCCTAACGTTAACGGAGTAGCATCTTGGAGGTGTGTCCGTCCAATTTTCACGATATCGTCAAACGCTTCCATCTTTTCTTTTACAGTTGTTTTTAAAGTTGCTAATGCAGGTAAAACAACGTCCTCTAGTTTACGGACAGCAGCAATATGTAAAGCAGTTGGATAGGTGTCATTAGAACTTTGTGATTTATTAACATCATCATTTGGATGTAAGGTAACATCACTATTTTGTTCCTTTAACCACAGATTTCCTACATAAGCAATCACTTCATTAACGTTCATATTGGATTGTGTACCACTACCTGTTTGCCATACTACTAATGGAAAGTGCTCATATAATTCACCAGCTAAAATACGGTCCGCAGCATGTTTTATCGCATCCGCTTTCAATTGTTCCATTAGACCTAGTTCGCTATTTACAATGGCAGCACTTCGTTTTAAAATGGCAAAGCCTTCAATAATCTCTGTTGGCATTGTCTCATTACCAATTGGGAAATTTTCTTTACTACGCTGTGTTTGCGCTCCCCAATACTTATCATTCGCAACCTTCATTTCACCGATAGTGTCACGTTCAATACGATAATCCATTATACATTCTCCCCCTTAAGTAATCTTCATTTATCACGGAGCTAAGCGTCGATAAATCCCCCTACTTCAAATTACAAGAGCTCTATGTTAGGAGATAACGTTCCTTAACACCCTGACAAGTTTCCCTTTATATTGTATCAAAAAAAACGAAAAAAATAGAGACAAAACTATTTTGTCTCTACATAAGGTATACCGGTACGATAAAGCCCCCTTGTTTCCATTCCTCCTAGCCCTCTTTCACCAGTAAGTGTGTTTTTTAACACATCATAAACATTCACTTTATCCATAAAAGGTGTGTAGGCTACTTTTGCTACAACATAGACGGGATCTAACGCATGAATATTGACGCGATCTGGTGAGCTTGCAAAATTAGCCCCTGCGCGAATAAGTGATTCGAAGTGTGATTGACATGCCCCAGCGAAAATAATCAATTGATCCAAATTGGGAGACCATGCTCTCGCTTGTCGTACAGCTTCGACAAAAAATCGTGTGTTGCGGTATGCTGACATATCTTTTTTACTGCCTTTTGATTCTGAATAAGCATCATGTCCGGTAATAACGATAATCTCTGGCTGCACTTTTTTAACCAGGTCTTCCATTTCAATGGGTAATTCTTTTTCTTGCACATACACACCATGCACTTGCAATCCTAGTCGCTGATATAATTCAATGCATTTCTTTAAATAAAGTCGATCACCATCAATGTGTAGTACTTTTACTGGTAATTGAAATCGTTGAATATTACGTGGCTCTATTTTTTTATGCTCATAATCTTTTTTTTCTTTCATTAGCTGATAATCTTGACGAAAAAGACGATATGAATACTCTTCTTTTTCTTTTATTTCATCCTGTCTTTTTCTAATATCGTCTTCTGGTAAAATACGAAGATCATCAACAGGTGCATCTGCTTCTAGACGTAAATCTTCTCCGTGTAGTAATACCTTATCATCATTTATATTTTTGATACGAAAAACGATATCATGTTTATAAGAATATCGTGTCACAAGCATTCCTGTCATCAGCTTCACCAAATCACCCCATAATGAGCTTGCTACTATAGGGTATGTGAGGTTAGTATTTTTGGTGAATAAGAGGAAAAAACCGTTGCATGTAACTGTAAGATTTCCCGGTAAAAATGAAATTACAGGGAAATCTAACAAGTGTAATAAGAAGTTTTCTTTCCCGATAATATACAGACCGCAATAAGCAAGTATTGAGCAATTCGTGAAATCGGTTAGTTTTCGGACGTTTGCGTGGACTTTCCTGATAAACAAGTACGATTGCGCATAAGTTCGACTGGCAACTTCACTTCTTGATAAACCTGCTCTTTTATTACTCCGGTTTCATGAAGAATATCAACAAAAAAACCAAGAAGCTTTAGCTTCTTGGTTTAAGGATAAAGTCCAAAGAATTCTTCTAATGTTACTTGCGCTTGATAAATTTCTGTCGCTGTTTCTTTTCCTACGTAACGTAAATGCCATGGTTCGTAACTGTATCCAGTAATGTCTTCTTTTCCATCTGGATAGCGAATGATAAAACCATGTTCATGGGCATGATCTTCCAGCCATTGCCCTTCCTCTGTTTCAATAAAACTTTGTTCCAGAACAGCCACTAATGCTGCTGAGGCAACATCCATTGCCAATCCTGTCTGATGCTCGCTAGTTCCAGGTTTCGCTGAGAATTTATCCGCATGATCTTGACCTTTTGTCGCAACATTATTTTCATATATTTGTTTCTGGCGGTCATAGGAGCGATAGCCGGAAACAGCTACTAGTTCTAAGCCATCTTCCTTTGCGGCTGCAAAAAGGTCCTCCAGTGCATCTGCTGCTACTTTTCGTATTAAACGCTTCGGATCCCCTTCTGCTGGATAGTAACGAACATTCGCCTCTACTAAGTCATCCGGTTCGAAACCATCAGGTAATTTTCGCTGTTTATTAACAACAAGTGATACACTGTCAGGATTATCGATAACTGTCAGTGAATCATCTTGATTTTGATCGGTCTGCTCATTTTTCTGCTCATTTTTCTGCTCTTCTTCATTTCGTTGATCTCCTTGTTCTTTATCCTCTTCTTCCACTTGGACAAAAGATTCCGGTTCTTCCTTATAATCATGTTGAGTATCTCTTTTTTCTATCTGTTGTGCTAAAAAGTTTTCTTGTTGACATCCAATCAAGAAAGTTATTAGCAAGATAAAAATTGCTGTTTTTTTCATTATAATAACCCTTTCCATGTGACAACTAAGCAATCTACACTCTTATTACTATAACATATTTTATACAGAATCCATATAGATGGAGAGAATTAAACTATCTATTAAAAAACGTAGTAGATACATACTGTGAAGTAATGAAAGTTCTGTTTGTTCGAAGTAATTATCCTTGGAAGAGAAGACTTTTTCCTCAGAGCAGAGACGGCGCTTCTAGAGATATCTCCCCGTGAGGTTTGAACAACGGCTTAGAAAACACTAGGAAGATAATTTTTTGTTTAAATAGATGTTGCACTTGTTCCCAACAAAGGATTCTGTTGGTGCGGTTTGTCAGCAATGGAAGAGAATCATGCCCATGTTACAACGCAGTATACAAATTATGTAAAGTAAAAACCTCGTCGATTTAACGGACGAGGTAAATGCTTATGATTCCCATATATAACTGTTATATGTTTCACTCAATGTTTTGAATGTTTCTTTATTGTTATCATCAATAGATTGGTTTATTTCTTCCTCTAAGCGTGCCTTATTCCAAGTAAAACAAAGATCGTCCAATACAAGTCGTGACGCTAAACGAATTTCATACGGAATCTCTCTTCTAGCTCTAAGTACCGATTTAGGGTTCATATGGAACACTTTCATTTGATAACTTACCTTATGTTTTTTCATGAAGCACGCCTCCCTTTCTAAGCTCTACTTGTATACCATTTTATGACGAAAAATTCATTTTGTTAATGGTTATTAAACATATTCCCTGAAAATGGTTATCTTAAACGTATGGTAATCCCTTTTTAGCAATTTTTTTAGTGATTAGGAAACACTAAAAGTAGACGTAAAACACTTTCATTTGATAAGCTTATCTTACTATAAGAAACTTCGGAGGACGCTTATGGATCAATATCATAAATATAAAGAAGGAGAAAAAGGGGCATGGCTTAGTATTATCACATATATTCTGCTAGCCACTGTTAAATTAGTCATAGCCACAATTGGTAATTCCTCCGCTTTGCGTGCTGATGGTTTAAATAACGCCACTGACGTTGTGGCATCCATAGCTGTATTAATCGGTTTAAAAATATCTCGGAAACCACCAGATGAAGACCATCATTACGGCCACTTCCGCGCAGAAATGATTGCTTCACTCATAGCTGCCTTCATTATGATGATGGTGGGTATCCAAGTACTATTTGATACAGTTCAATCCATTATTGCTGGCGATTTTTCACAACCAAATATGTTAACCGCTTGGACGGCTTTAGGAGCAGCAATTGTTATGTTTTTTGTATATCTATATAATTTACGCTTGGGGAAAAAAATCAACAGCAGCGCACTTCAAGCAGCTGCTCAAGATAATAAATCCGACGCACTTGTAAGCATTGGGGCCTTTGTCGGGATTATCGGGGCACAATTTCAAATATACTGGCTTGACCCGTTGGCCGGAGCAATTGTAGGTTTGATTATTTGTAAAACAGCCTGGGATATTTTTAGAGAAGCTACTCATACACTAACAGATGGGTTTCAACCAAAAGAATTAGATCAAATCAAAAAAAGTATCCATGACCATCCTGATGTATTAGAGATTAAAGATGTAAAAGGAAGATTGCATGGTAACCAAGCCCTAATTGAAGCAACTATTTATGTAGATCCACATATGACTGTGGAAGAAAGTCACGATATTACAGATCATATCGAGGAAAAATTAAAAGAAAAACATGACGTACCACACGCCCATATTCATATTGAACCATACGAAGAAGAACAATAATGTCTTATGATGTGACATAAGACATTACTTATAAGGGTTATTATGCTATTTCTGTTAGAGCACGCATGACCTGATTTCTGGGGGCGTCGTGGCCGTGGTTTTGTCCACATGAGCAAATCTTATAATTTCCTGGTGTATGAAATAATAT